>JAAZOI010000193.1 GCA_012797825.1 Eubacteriaceae bacterium
CGCCTGCGCAAGCTCTTTGGAATATTCGCTTTTGTCGTAATATAATACTCCTGTGCCCGATACGCTTCTGTCGGGCATATGAGAATCCAGATGAATGCTTACCATAATATCCGCTCCGCTGTTTTGAATTATGCCGTGACGCATGCGCATATCGTCATCTTTATGCCATGCCTGACCGCCTTCCATAAGTCCGTCATCTGTCTGTCTTGTCAATACAACTTCAGCGCCCATTACTTCAAGTGTTTGTTTAAGTTTTAAGGCAATTTTTAAATTAAGTATGGCTTCGTCTTCTCCGTTAATGCCCGTTTTTCCGGGATCTAGGCCGCCGTGCCCCGGATCGATGACAACTTTAATGCCTTTGAGCGGCATAACTTGGTTATTTGCGTAAATACTTGTGAATTTAATATATGATACCGCGCATGCGATTATTGCAATGAAAATGATAATCAGTACAGCTATCTTTTTTTTGTTCATCCTCATCTCACCCTTTTATTTTTTTGTCATATAATTTTATGCTCAAAAATTACAATTAATTCTTATATGGCTTGCTGATGATGTAAGGATAATATATATTTAAATAATATTTTATTCTGATTGTATCTGACTGCTGCTTTCTTTACTTTTTTTAATACGCGTTTTTATTTCAGAACCTATCCATACTATTAAAGGAATTACAAACAAGAACGGCATCATCCAGAACTTTCCGGTTTCCAAGAATATAGAAGATTCAACAGAGCCGGACATCATAATAAGGCTTAACGCCATAATCAAAAAACCGACGGGTACTATATAAAATTTGTAGTTTTTTGTTCCGAACAGCTTTGCCATGCCTTTTGAGGCCGCGATAACACAAACCGTTACTTTCGCAATGCCTGCTATTATGAAATTATAAATAACGGCGCCCTCAATGCGTTCCAAAAAACCCTTTATTCCGACAAGCCTTACAGCCTGGAAAGAAGGAAAAAGACTGTAATGCTCCATTTCAGGCCCGAGCACTAAAATGTTTCGCAATAATATAGCCAGCATTATAAATGCCGCTATAAAAACACCCCAAAAGAATGATTTGTAAGGATTATTTTTTTTATCAAATTTCCAGTAATCAGCAAATGCCAGAAACAGCACTACCTCGGCAAGCGGGATATTCAGAATTTTATAACCCCTTCCCAAAATTTCGGAAAGGCTGTGATCGGCGGCTATTGGGAGCAGATGATTTATATGCATTCTGCCCGCGCTCATAAAATAGGTAAAAATTATAATAAAAATAATCCAATATAAAAATAACGCGGCTCCTTTTGAAATAGTTTTTATACCGCTGAGTCCGAGATATATTACGACTATCATAAAAGCAACAGTAACAGCGATAGCGGGAGTGCTGACTAGCGATGTTATTTTTAAAAAACCGACTATTTCGTTTGTAACCGTGGAGCCAAGCAGGATAGGATATATAATCATGAAAAAAATTAAAAATTTGCCGATAATGGGCTTGTAAATATCCTGCATAATATCAAATATGTCTTTTTTAGGATTAAGTGCGCTTATACGCGAATATATTAAGATTACGGGTATTATAAATACCGTAGCGGCAATCATGGCAAGCCAGCTATCCTGCGATAGCTTTGTATCAATACCTACAACAAGCGCTGAGCCCATTAAAAAAAGCGTTATTATATAAATTGTTTGTTTTGATGTTACATCATCTTTATTCATTCAGCACGACCTTATTAATGTATTTCTTTTATGGTTACAAATTTATCAACAAATATGGTTATATAATGCGAAATTGAGTTCATATGTGGGTTTCTTAAATACAACATAATAACAGTAAAGCTGATAGCGAGCACAATAATATAAATACATAATTCTTTTTTTGATTGCTTTTCTTTAAATTTTTTTCTTAAATCTGTTAAAATAATTATCAAATAAGCCAATATTGTAATTGAAAATTCCATTATACCCCTACTTTCCTACCAAGCCTGTTTCCTTAATCTGTACATGCGGTTTAACTTCTACTTCAAGGTTTTTAAAATATTTATCCCAGTCCTTGCTGATGTTTTTCCATAATTTCGGGTTTTTTCTATATATCAGTTCCCCGAAACCAAAAATATCGGAATCGTAATTATTTTGTATTTCGCTGACCACTCTTTTAATATTGTCAGTTATGCCTTTTTGGGCAGCTTCCTGCATATTTTTAATATTATTCTCATCAATAAGTTCATTCTGCCCGGGAAAATCGTGAATTGATGCAAAAATTTCAATGCCTATAATCATTTTGAATTTATCGGTTTTTTTATCATATTCGTATGACAATTTAGTTTTTGACTTATATATTTCAAACGCTGTCAGCCTGTCTTTTTGAACCTGCAGGTTCATAATTCCGCCCTGCAACTTGTCTGTTATCATCAAATAATAAAAAGTGTCGTCAGGGCTTAAATAGCCTATTAGTTTATCTTCTTTAAATATAGCGCATCCGTTTGACTCAAACGTTTCTTTATCATCAGCCTTTACTTTATGAAAAGCAGGCAGCGCAAGCTGCTGATTTTTGCCTTCAAGCATATTGAAAATCTCGAATAATTCTACATTTTCCGTTTTCGCAGTTACTTTACGGTCTTCGTGTACAATTTCATGCAATTCAGAGCCGCTCATATTGGTAATACCTTGCAACAATAATAGTTCTTTTGCTGTTTTTTCCTGAGATATTAAAATATTCAGCGTTTCCCTGGGTTCTTGATCCCTAATCATAAATTCAACTATATTCATTATGCCTTCGGTTCTTGCTAATTCATCGCTGACTACGATGACTTCCATATTGCCGAAAAATACCTTAACCGCAAGTTTTCTTTTCGCGTTTCTTATAGCGTCAAATATCGTTACGCCTTCGCTTTCCACTATTATGTCCTTTATACCTTTATCTTTTGAGCTGTTTTTCATATCAATTATATCAAACGCCAATTTATAATTGTTTGTTGCCGGGTCTTTATCGACAGCCATTGCAAGCACAACGCCTGTATCTGGAAGAGTAACATAATCCCAGCATCCGAACATAGGTACAACAAATAAAAGTATTAATGCAAAAACAAAAAATTTTTTTATTTTCCTTTTATTCATTATTCACGTTCATCC
>JAAZOI010000194.1 GCA_012797825.1 Eubacteriaceae bacterium
GCTAAAGTTATCTCGGGTATCACCCCTTTAGCCATTATAATAATTTTAGCGTCTATTTTCCTGCCTGATGATAAAACGGCTATGTCGTTTTCAATTCTTGTTATTTTTTCTCCGATATACAGGTTAATGCCTTTATCGTAAATTTCTTTATGCAGTATCTGCACCATATCGTAGTCAAATGTATTTAATACCTGCTTTGACGCGATTACTATTGAAACGTTGTATCCCGCTTTTCGCAAATTTTCTGCGGTTTCTATGCCGATAAACCCGCCGCCGACTACAAGCACGTCTTTTGCGTGGTTTTGTCTGATAAATTTATTCAGTCTGTCAATATCCACTACGTTTCTTACGAAGAATACATTTGCGCTGTCTATTCCGTCAATATTTTCTTTTATAGGCCTCGCTCCGGGAGAAAGTATCAGCTTATCGTAATTTTCAGTATATGTATCGCCAGTTATAACATTCTTGACAATAACGTTTTTATTTTTTCTGTCTATAGAAATTACTTCGTTATTAACCCTTGCCGTAATATTAAACCGTTTTAAAAAAATCTCGGGATTCATTAAAACCAAATCATCCGCGTCTTGTATAATACCGCTTAAATGATAAGGAAGAGCGCAGTTTGAAAACGAAACATGAGGTCCCCTTTCAAACATTATAATTTCATCATCTTCACTATTTCTTCTCAGTCTTGCCGCCGCCGATGCGCCTCCGGCTACTCCGCCTATAATTAATATTTTACGTCCCATAATTTATTTATTCCTTTTAATAAATTTAGCTATAGTTTTTTTATAGTATTAATATTGATAATTTTTTTGTATCAGCTAAATTCTACAATACCTTATATTAAAATTCAAATACTTTAGTTTTCTGTTTTATAAATTAATAATTATAATTTCATAAACATAGCTTGCTGTCAAAATACAAAATTCGACAAAATAACCTATTTATCTCTAAAATATAATTGCATACGCTCTGCAAACATTTTATAATCATTTTTAAATGCAAGGGAAGGAATGTATAAATTATATGAAAAAATTGAGTCTTGGCAGAAAACTGGCATTCGCATGCTGTGATGTATTGGGGGGCGGCGCTTTTAATATTATTAATTTCCTTTATCCTGTTTTCTTGGCGTTAACGGTAGGACTTAGCGCCTATTGGATCAGCGGCATCATGCTTGCCACAAGAATTTGGGATGCCTTAATTGACCCGCTGGTCGGTCAGATTTCCGATGCTACAAAAAGCAGGTTCGGCAAACGCAGAATATACATGATAGTATGCGCCCCGTTTATTTTAGTGGCAATGGTCTTCATGTTTTACCCCTATTCATTTCAGTCCATGACAACTAGAGCAATTGCCGTTTTTGCCTCATATCTCATTTTTTGCACTATACAATCTTTTATAATGGTGCCCTATTATTCTCTGTCCTCTGAGATTTCAAGCGACTATCATCAGCGCGCTTCGGCGAATTCATTCCGTCTGGGCTTCAGCATTTTTTCATCAATTATATGCGTTGCCGTGCCGGGACTTATAGTAAACGCTTATAACTCAAACCAAGGATACATAGTAATGGGAATTATTTTCGGCTCAATATTTTGCGTAAGCGTTCTTATAACGGGTTTTTTTGCAAAAGAAGAAATAATCACCCCTCCGATAAATATAAAATTCAACAATATATTAAAGTCGTTTAAAATGCTGAAACTCGGTGCCTTTCGTCAGTATTTAAGTTTGCTGATTATGCTTCAGATAACCATGGTTGTTATGAGCGGTTTGTTCTTCTTTTTCATAGATTTTTATATATGCCGTGATACAACTGCGGCAGGTCAGTCAAATATGCTCGGATTAATATCGGCAGCTGTTATGTTTGCTACTCAAATTATCGCTCTGCCGTTTTATTTATGGCTGATCAAAAAAGTAGGCAAATCCGCTGCTTATCGTTTCGGCTCAATTATTTGGATTATCTGCGGCATTGTTCTGTTTTTCTTAAAGCCCGGAGCCCCGTATTTACATGTTATCCTGCTTGGATTTATAATGGGATTTGGAATCAGCGGACCGGGACTTGTGCCGCACACAATGTTCGGCGATGTAGCCGATGCAGCACAGCTTGTTTACGGAACGCGTAACGACGGAGCCATGGGCGGATTGGTTAATTTTATGAGCAAGGCGTCTCAGGCAATAGGCATATCCGTTGCGATGGCGACGTTAGGCGTGTTTGGTTTCATACAGGCGCAGCCCGGGTCAAAGGTGCTTGCGCAGCCTGAAACCGCTCAATACGCAATCAGAGCTTTCATGGCGTTCACCCCTCTTCTCCTTATGGGCATAGGCATCATTGTTTCATTAAAATATACTATAACCGCCGAAAAACAAAAACAAATCAAAGCGGCAATAGATAACAACGAAAAGCCCGCTGAACTAATGAAAGAACTGATGCCGCAATGAAAATAAAACAAGGAAAAAACGCAAGGGCAACTCGCCCGAACATAATTGTCTATATCATACTTGGCGGCATTGTCTCTCTATATGCGAAAGTTTTTAAAAAGCAACAACTTCACCGCAGCTATACTTCAATAAAACCTCCTTTTATATTGATTGGAAATCACAGCAGTTTTTTCGATTTTATTTATGCAATACGGGCGTTTTATCCCCGCCGCATAAATTTCGTTGTCGCGCGCAAATATTTTCATCTCTGCGGTCTGCGCCAAATTATGAAAATATCGCATTCCATTCCAAAAAGCCTTTTCCAAAATGATTTGAGCGCAATCCGCGCTATGTTTGATATTTTAAAACAAGAAGGAATTGTGGGCATTTATCCTGAAGGGCAAATAGCGGCGCACGGGATTTCCATACAAAACAGCGAGGCAATTGCCAAATTCGTCAAAAAAGCTGGCGTGCCGCTGGTCAGCATACTCACAGGCGGAGGTTATTTCTGCAATCCTCCGTGGACAAAGTTGCAGCGCAGAGGCGCAGTAAAAAGCAGCATAAGTATTGCTCTTACCGCTGCCCAAGTTGAAAATCTCGGTGTTAACGAAATTTCTAGTGTAATAAAACAAAATATTTTCATGAATAACTTTCAGTGGCAGCGTGCAAATAACGAAAAATACTCAGGCAAAAATCTGGCGCAGGGTCTTGAAAACTTACTCTACATTTGCCCCTGCTGTAAAAATGAATTTACCATATCTACAAAAGGCGATTATGTATTCTGTGAAAATTGCAGCGCTTCCGCCCGTTTTTGTGAAGACGGACATTTGCTTTGGCAGAATAAAAACTATTTTAACCATATAGGACAGTGGTATCTCTGGCAGATTGAAATAGAGAATAATAACATAATGCAAAGTGAGAATTTTTCCGTCTCGGAGCCGGTCATTTTAGCAATGCTTAAACTCTCCGGCTGCGGCATTGAACCTGTAGGGCAAGGTGTTTTTACTGCTGATAAAAAAAACTATACTTATAAAGGTACATTGCACGGCGAAAATGTAACGCTGACTTTTTCTTCAGCTTTAAGGGCTATGCCTTACGATACAGGAAGCAATTTTCAAATTTATGATAAAAACCTGCTTTATGAGTTTCGCCCGGCAAACCCTAAATTTTGCGTCAAAATTGCAAATATATGCGAATGCTTATTTAATATAGCGTCTACTTAATTTTTATTTAAAAAATGCCGCAGATGAGGCATATTTTTTTGAATAATCCTATAAGCTTAATTATATGCTGTTACTATCGTTATATCCCTTCTACATAACGCCAAACATTTTGAGACAATATAACTGAAATATTAAGAATTAAAAATAATGCCATATAATTGTACTCATTTATATATTTACATCAATATACGGCGTTGTCAAAATTCACAATAATATTTATTTATTGCTATCTTTGAGGTAAATTGATATTATGATAAAATATAGTTTAAAATATGAATTTAAATATATGAAACCAAGTGTTAACGGGTGAATACATCAATGGTTAAGATATCAAGGAAAATTATATTTATTTTTTTATTGGTCACATTCTTTGCGGCAAGCATGGTATTTACCTGGAATTTTTGCCTGAATAAAGAAGATAATGATAATGCTGTAAATGAAGAAATATCACAAAGTCCTGAAATCCAGTGGGGTCAGGATAATATTGCATTATTTTTTGAAAACAAACGTCTTAATCTTTCGCACCATATTTATTATGACACAAACAGATATTACCTGCCTGTATCGGAAATTGTCACTGAACTGGGCGGGAAAATAATATTAGAAAATAGCGCCGTGACAATAATATTGGGAAACAAAAAACAATTCATTGACTTAACCAATAATACGTACACGCTTAACAATCAAATCTTTAACTTGAAAAAGAAAGTAATTTTAATAGACAATGCGGTATATATCAGTTTATTTGATTTTACGAAGCTATTTAACCTTAAGGTTACTTGGAACATAGAGGCAAAGTCGTTAAGCTTTTATTATAACCGTGATAAAACTGTAACCCGGCAGTGCCCGGCAACAGGAAAGCCGGCTCTTATCAGGTTAGAAGATCTATGCAGTTCTCCATTTTATCTTTCTTCCGTTTCTTTGGAAAAGCTTCGTATTATAAGCGATTATCTCTATAGTGAAAACGTGCCTTTTCATGTAACTTGGATTCCAAGATATATCGACCCTCGCCCTTCCTCTTATGCGGATATTGATATCTCAAAACAATATAGCATGGCAAATGCGGATTTTCTATACACGTTGGATTACCTTATAGATAGAAACGGGGTTATCGGCTTGCACGGCTACACTCACCAATACGGCTATACAGTCAGCGGAAACGGTTACGAGTTTGACCGCGAAAAAAACACGGTTAATATCCCTTCTTCAAAAGAATATGCGCAGGAACGAATTGACGCGGCAAAAGTTACGGCGCAAAGATTGGATGTTCCTTATACTTTCTTTACCGTACCTCATTATTCCCTTACGACAAAACAGCTTTTGGTTGTTCAGGCAAACTTTAACTATATTTATGAAGCGTATCCCAGACATTTGAAAAGATATCTTTACAGAGTCAAAGTAGTCAAAGACGGGGATAGAAATATAATCTACGTTCCGGCGCCGATTAATTTCCTTAACATTAGCAATGATGAGCGCGACGTAGTAAATGTTGTAAAAAATCTCAATCCTAATGTTCTAGCAAGCTTTTTTTACCATCCGTATCTTGAATTTGACAATATCACCCTGCAAAGAGGCAAGGATGGATATCCGTCATACACATATGCCTCGGACTCAACTCTTCACCAGCTTGTCAATACCCTTGAAGATAAAGGATATAGATTTGTAAAAATCACGGAACTTAAATAATTTAAACCAATAATTATCATTTTCATGAAATTCATAAAAATCTTCCTTCCAGCATTTTCACAATATAGCTGATTTATTGATATTTGTAAATTTGTGTCATATAATTTAATAAAAGTTATATTTAATTTAATGAAATTATTTCGTATATAAGGAGGTTACATATATGTTTAACAAAAGACTGGGATTAATATTGCTTGGCATTTGGCTTATTGTTACCGGCTTGTTGAAATTTATATCAATTCCCGTCCCATATCTAGGCAGTATTATGGCAGTAATTGCCATAGTCGCCGGCATTTTAATATTATTGTCAAAGAAGTAACTTTAACCAGCCATTCATAATACTATAAAATCACAGCGAATTTAATTAAATGCAGCATAAACATCAAAAAAACCACGCAGAGCGTGGTTTTCTATTTTCTATTATGATTTATATAGTGATATAGACAAATAAAATGTAGAGGCGATTATTAATCGCCATCTCGCGTCGTCCTTGAAAACGCATAGAATGACCTTCTCATATATAATGACCGCAAATAATAATTTAGCAAAAAAGCATAGATACTAGTATTATGCTCTCCTTGCGTAATAATATTTGCAAATCTTAAAATAATAGATATTATAATAATAACATCAATAATCAAGGAGATAAATATGGATACTTTATACGATGTAGCTATAGTAGGATGCGGCCCTGCCGGGATTTCGGCGGCTATCAACTGCAAAGTAAGGAACAAAAATATCATCTTCTTCGGCTCGGAGTTCTGCACTGCTAAAATGTACAAGTCGCCCCAGATATTTAACTACTTAGGCTACCCCGAAATAACAGGCGCGGAGCTGAGGGAACTGTTTATCAAGCATGCCTTGCAAGCGGGCGTAAAGTTCACAAAAGAAAAAGTAAGCATGGTCCTGCCTATGGACGATGAGTTCAGCATTGCGGGTTCTGATAACACCTACAGGGCAAAAGCCGTAATTCTGGCAACGGGAATAACCTTTACAAAAGCAATAAAAGGCGAAGAAGAGTTTTTGGGCAAGGGTGTCGGCTACTGCGCGACATGCGACGCGCCTTTATATCGCGGCAAGACTGTTGCTATGCTTGCTTATGATAAAGAAGCCGAAGAGGAATCCTCCTTCCTTTCCGAAATTTGCAAAAAAGTCTATTTTGTCCCGCTTTATAATGATACGGGCGCGCTTAACGATAAAATAGAAGTCGTAAAAGATACACCGATTGAGATTATCGGCGAAAATAAAGTCACGCACCTTGTTCTTAAAAACTCCAAAATCGAAGTCGACGGAGTATTCATAATAAAAGAAGTCGCATCGCCCGAGCAGCTTGTACCCGGCGTTGAGATGGACGGTCCGCATATAAAGGTTAACCGAAACATGGAAACAAATATCAAAGGCTTATACGCCGCGGGTGACTGCGCAGGCAAGCCCTATCAGCTTTCCAAAGCGGGCGGCGAAGGTCAGCTGGCGGCGCTCAATGCGATAGTTTATATAGATAATAAGAAATAACAAAGCATTAAAGCTATTAAATATTTATAGCCACATGTTTATTAAATCATCAAAAAAACCACGCCTCTGCGTGGTTTTATATTATTCTGGCGGAGCTGGTGACGGGACTTACCATGCAACCTTTTGAATAGTTAAATATTTTGCTATATAATTAAATTAAATATTTTTTAAATATATGCAATAAAACAAAGGCGTCAAACGTTATTATAATAATGGAGCAATAATAAATTATGATTTTAAGCAATAACGAAGAGCACAGTAAAAATAAATTAATAATTGATGAAGCAATATTTATTAAAATTTATGAAAATGATATGGCTGCATTTGAAGAATTTTATAAATTGACAGAAAGAAGCATATATGCGTTTGTTTTATCAATTCTAAAAAACCATGATGATGCTTTGGATGTAGTGCAGGATACTTTTTTAAAAATTCGCGCTGCTGCCCATTTATATAAACCAATGGGAAAGCCCTTAGCTTGGGTATTTGCTATAGCGCGAAATTTATCCCTAAGCTGTTTGCGTACAAGAAATAAATTTAATAATATGCAGACAGAGAATTTTGAAAATAATATCAATTTCTCCTATATTATCAACAACGAAGATAGATTGATATTTAAAGCTGTTTTTAATGTGTTAAATGAGCTGGAAAGAGAAATAATTATGCTCCATTCCATATCCGGCCTTGCGCATAAAGAGATAGCGCAAATCCTCAGCATCCCGCTTTCTACCATATTATCAAAATATCATCGAAGTCTGAAAAAAATAAAAAAATACATCTTAGAACAGGAGTTACTGTAATGAAAAAACATAACATAGAAAATTCAATTAAAAGAGCCATATACCAGATGCCTTCAAAAGACTTCGAAGAACTTTTAAATGCAAAAAATTATTCGATTGGAGATATAGCTGTGATGAAAGAAAAAACCATCAAAAAAAGAGGAAAATTAAAATTTGCAGCGGTTGCCGCATTATTCTTAGCGTTTATCGGAGCAGGCACGGTTGCATATGCCAGTCCGTACTATTATGTCAGCATGGATGTTAATCCAAGCATTATAATGAAAGTTAATATCTTTCAGCGCGTTATTGGCATAGAAGCAGTTAATGAAGATGCTAAGGCTATAGTAGAAAAATTGGAAGTAAAAAATAAAGGTGTTGAAGATGCAATTTGCAGTGCTGTACAGCAGTTGGAACAAACAAGCTACTTAAAAGAAAACAAAGGCGAGATATTGCTTTCAACAGCTTGCGGAAGTGTTAAAAATGCTGAAAAACTGTCGCTTAAAGTAAAACTGGCAGCACAGGGCGAGCTTCAAAAAAATCAACTGCAAAATCAAGTTTATTCAACTGCATGTACAAAAGAAATGGTTAGACAAGCAAATCAACTCGGTATTTCGCCCGGAAAACTGAATCTTATTCAAAATATGCTCGGCGAAGAAGTAGGCGATAATGCAGATGAATCTATTCAGAACTTAATGAACAGATATGAAACTAAGCAAAGAACAAATTATGACAGCGACCAACCCGGCGTGCAAGAAAGAGAACAGACTATGCAGCAAAATCAAACAGGCGCTCAAGGAACAGATTCTCAAAATAGCACAAATTGCGATGGAACAGGCACAAACAGCGGCAGTAACGCCGGCAGCGGCAGCCAATACGGCGGAAGTGATTCCGGAGGCAGAAAGTAGAAAATAAATAGATACACTTTTGAAAGCAACCTTAATGGTTGCTTTTAAGGTTATTTCTAACTGCTTAGAAATGAGACTGTGAAAAATATTTAAATACATATAAGCAGATTCTTTAAACATAAATATCTCACATATTCATCACAATTATAAAATATAATACATAATAGTTAAATCAATTAAGGAGACTTTATGCAACATAAAAAAAAGAAAAAAATCCGAATAATTGTGCAATTATTTTTCTTTATTTTAATAGGATTAATTGCAATTAATAAAACTTTATCTGAATCGGGTAATGCAATACCATTCCTTTCACAAGCTTCTTTGCACTCATTGTGCCCTTTCGGCGGTGTTGCAACATTATATACCCTTGTAACAGAAGGCAGCTTTATTCAAAAAATACATAACTCGTCTATTATATTAATGGCTGCAATTTTCATTCTTACAATACTTTTCGGCCCTGTATTTTGTGGTTGGGTTTGCCCTTTGGGTTCTGCTCAAGAATGGATAGGAAAGTTAGGACGCAGAATTTTTAAAAATAAGTACAACAAATTTGTTCCTTTAAAAATTGATAAAATCTTTCGATATTTCAGATATTTTGTTTTTGTTTGGGTCATCTATGTAACAGCTCGTTCAGGACAACTTTTATTCAGCAGCATAGATCCATATAACGCGTTATTCACATTCTGGTCGAATGAAGTAGCCTTACCCTCATTAATTATATTGGTTATTACACTTTTATTTTCTCTATTTGTAGAGAGACCGTGGTGCAAATATGCCTGCCCATATGGTGCGCTCTTAGGATTGTTTAATAAAGTTAGAGTTTTTAAAATCAGAAGAAATCCTAATAACTGCATTCAATGTAAAGAGTGCGACAGTGTTTGCCCAATGAATATTGAAATATCACAAAAAGAAACGGTAACTAATCTTTCATGCATAAGCTGCATGGAATGCACCTCTGAGTTAACTTGCCCTGAAACTGATACAGTTAGTATGCAAACATACAAAAAAACGAAGTCAGTTCAGAAGAAGGGAGCATAAATATGAAAATAAAAACAACTTCAATAGCTTTCATAATAGTCGCAGTAATTTTTGTGACAATAGCTGTAACTGAAATCTCAGGGTTATGGTCAACTGCTTCTGAAAAAACACCGGATATAATTCAGAATGGAACCTCGGGAAACACTTACGATCCTTCGGATATAAAAGGTTCTTATACTTTTAATGATGTATCTGATTTTTATAAAATAGATTTACAGGTTTTATATAAAGCTTTTAATACTCCTCAAAACACAGATGGCAGTGCTATAAAAATCAAGGATATTAACACCTTCAACTCAAGTCAAGATGTAGAAATAGGCCCGGGTTCAATGAAGATATTTGTTGCTTTATATAATAATCTGCCTATTGAACTAGATGGATCATATCTGCCAAAGCAAGCAGCAGAAATAATTTTGCAAGTTAATACTAATCTAACAGACGAGCAGAAAAACTACTTAATAAGCCATACTCTGAAATAAACTAAACATACACATTTGTCTTATGAAGTTTAAAATTAGCGCTATAAGGCAATAGCAGCAATATCTGCTGACGTTTTAATATTATTAAATAGATAAGAGATATTAAAAAAACCACGCATAGCGTGGTTTAATAATTTCTAAAGCGGAGCTGGTGATGCAACGCAAGCCCGCAGCCTGCTGATTAATTATACTCTGTTTACCCCTATTTATTTCTGTTTAATTGATAAAGAGCGGTATATACGATGCTTTCTGTAACTGTTGTGGAGGGCGTTGTATCCCATCCTATAAATATCCAGCCGGGGTTTGCTGTAACCGTCGGTATGACTATCGTATCGCCGTAGTACACCGAATCAAACGTCAGCGTATCTGCTGATGTCCCGTAGCTTCCCAGATCAAATGATACCTCATATAGGATGTGCGTATATTGCGCTGTATAAACTGCACTGCCTGTTACCGTCGTGGAGGGTGCTATATCCCATCCCGTA
>JAAZOI010000195.1 GCA_012797825.1 Eubacteriaceae bacterium
AGTAAACTGTTCTCCCTGTCTGCCTTCCAATACCGCATTCGCGATTACTCGCGAAATCAATGCAACTGCACGAATGGCGTCGTCATTGCCGGGAATAGGAAAATCAACTTCTTCGGGGTCGCAGTTTGTGTCAACTACGGCAATAATCGGTATGCCTAATTTTTTTGCTTCCATTATAGCTATTCTTTCTTTTTTGGGATCAATTATAAACAATGCGCCCGGCATTTTTTTCATTTCTCTAATGCCGCCCAAGAACTTTTCAAGTCTTTCTTTTTCATGAAGAAGTTTAATTACTTCTTTTTTCGGAAGCAGCCCGAATGTGCCGTCTGTTTCCATTTTTTCAAGTTCTTCAAGTCTCGCTACACGCTTGCTAATTGTTTTGAAATTTGTTAGGGTGCCGCCCAGCCAACGATGCTCCACATATACGCAGCCGCATCTTATAGCTTCTTTTTTTATGCTGTCCTGAGCTTGTTTTTTTGTTCCTACAAACAGTATTTGCTTACCGTCTTCGGCTACTGAACGGATAAATTCGTAAGCTTCGTTTATTTTGCCCACGGTTTTTTGCAAGTCAATGATATAAATACCATTTCTTTGCGTGTAGATGTACTCCTTCATTTTAGGATTCCATCTTCTTGTTTGATGCCCGAAATGCACTCCGGCTTCGAGCAATTGTTTCATGCTAACATAAGACATAATTTATTCCTCCTCGGTTTTTTCTTCCACTGCGACTATACCATATTAACCTTTCGGCACCGCTATGGCAGGGGTTAATCCTGTGCGCAATGTGTTTTTTATCAGCCGTAATATATTATCATACTTAATTTGAAATGTAAAATAATATTTAATAATTATTAAGCAGTTCTATCAATTCTTTATTTACTATCTTAATATAAGTACCTTTCATGCCCAGCGACCTTGTTTCTATTACTCCGCCGCTTTCCAGCTTGCGTAAAGCGTTAACAATAACAGAGTGAGTAATGCCTGTCGCGTTTGCTATCTTGCTTACTATTACCATGCCTTCAAATTTTGATTCATCAAAACTCTCAAAAACGCTTTTAGCCGCCAGTATCTCCGTATATGACAGTGTCGATATCGTAAGCTTTAAATTATTGTTCTTAGTTTCTTTCTCAGTCATGGCTATATTTTCAAGTCTCATAAGTTCCATAGCAACAATCGTCGCGCTATATTCGCTTAAAACAAGGTCTTCATCAGTAAAACTTAATTTATTTTTAGCAAGAACCATTGATCCCATACGCTTTGCGCCGCCTATTATCGGAACAATCGTAACATATCTTTCAGCCATAACGCATTTTATATTTACATATGCGCAATCTGGATTTTCTTCATATTGGTTAGCCTTTGATTCTTTTAATGACATAAGAAAATCATTATATTCTTTTGGAAACTTTTTATCCTCGATTGTTCTCATATTTATGTCGCATTGTTCTTCAGGAAGGCACGCATAACCTAAAAATCTGCCTTCGGTATCAGAAATATATACATTGCACTTCAAAATATCACGCAGCATCGAACAAAGCTCTTCAAATGAAAGAACTCCGTTGCCGGATAATTGAAGCGCCATGTTTAATTTTCTCGTTTTTTCTAAGAGGTTCATTCTTTCTCCTGTTCTTTTAAAGACCGAGGACTGCATCAGCCCCTAAATAATATATTTTTCCAAACTTCTAAGATATTTTTCTGTGTCAAATGTCTTCGTAACATATTCTTTGTCTATTTTTACTGTTGAATTTGAATATTTGCCTATATCGAAAGAAATTTCTTCAAGCAGCTTTTCCATTACGGTGCTTAATCTTCTTGCGCCTATATTTTCATTGTTCTCATTTTGATAAATGGCTACTTTAGCAATCTCGTCAAGCGCATCCTCATCAAAGGTCAATTGTATTCCTTCCGTAGAAAGAAGCTGTTGATATTGTTTTATAACAGCATTCTGAGGTTGTGTCAGAATTGCCTTAAAATGTTCGTACGTCAGATTATGAAGCTGAACTTTTATCGGAAAACGTCCCTGAAGCTCGGGTATCAAGTCGGACGGTTTGCTCATATGGCAAG
>JAAZOI010000196.1 GCA_012797825.1 Eubacteriaceae bacterium
CGAACTTACATTCGCCGATCTCAACCAGATAAAGAAAATTTTTATCTGCAATTTGAATGCTATGTACCACGAACGCATACAATATCCGCAGCAGGAAGATGAAACAAAAGAATCTTTGGAAGATAAAAGTAAAGAATTAACCGATAATAAAGAATTATCAACAGGTGATGCTAATGAAAATAAAAATCCTTCAAAATAATTTTACACAGGACGAATTAGACGCAAGTTTTTTAGAATACGCAGAAAAAACTGCGTATTTAATTCTTCAAAACAGTGAAAATGATTATGAAATAGGATTAAATATTGTAACAGCGGAAGAAATACAGGAATTAAACGAGGAATACCGTCACATAGACGCGCCTACGGATGTGCTGAGTTTTGTTTTAAATGATGAGGAAATGGCGCAGGAAGAAGGATATATATATCTTGGCGATGTCGTTATATGTTTAAGCATAGCAAAGAAACAAGCAGCAGAGTATAATCACAGTCTATTAAGAGAGCTTGTTTATTTATTTGTTCATTCCATTCTTCATATGAGTGGGTATGACCATTTAAATGATGAAGATAAACAAAAAATGAGGGCGGAAGAAGAAAGAGTGATGGAACTCATATCTCTTTCTCGTTAGGATAAAACAGTAAAATGAATAATAAAGACGATTTTAAATCGGGTTTCGTTGCCATAGTCGGAAGAACGAACGTAGGCAAAAGCACAATAATAAACAGCCTGCTCAATGAGAAACTTGTAATTATGTCGGACAAGCCGCAGACTACGAGAAATAATATCAGATGCATCTACACTGATGAAGAAGCGCAGATAATATTTGTAGATACTCCGGGTGTGCACAGGGCTAAAAATAAATTGAGCGGTATGATGACAGAAATGGTGTCGGGAAGCCTTTTAAATACCGATATGGTTGTATATGTCGTGGAAGATGATATGCATATCGGAAAAACTGATCAAATAATACTTACTAAGCTGAAAGAAATTAATAAACCGGTAATAGTGCTTATAAATAAAGCGGACAAATTAAGTCAGGACGAAGTGCTTTTTAAAATTAACCTTTTCAAAGATTATAATTTTATAAACGATATTATCCCCATATCCGCTCTTACGGGCAAAAACATGGAACTTATAATTCCTTATATAAAAAAATACCTTAATAAAGGCCCTATGTATTTTCCGCAGGATATGATTACGGATAAACCGGAGAAATTTTTCATATCTGAACTCATACGTGAAAAAGCATTAAATTTACTGCAGCAGGAAATTCCGCATGGAATAGCTGTGGAAATACTTAGTATGAAAGAACGCCGCGGAAGAGATTTAATAGATATAGAAGCCACAATATACTGCGAACGCAAATCGCATAAAAGCATAATTATCGGCAAAAACGGCTCAATGATAAAAAACATAGGCACAAAAGCAAGAGAAGACATAGAGAATTTTCTTGACACAAAAGTTAATCTGCAGCTTTGGGTAAAAGTCAAGGAAGAGTGGCGCGACAATAACAGCGTACTTAAGGATTTGGGTTATAAAGACGAGGTTTATTAATGTTTGAATATAAAATAATTAAACAGTGCAAGCAAACAAAAGCTCGTGTCGGCGTTTTAACTACTCCTCACGGAGACATCACAACGCCTGTTTTTATGCCCGTTGGAACGCAGGCAACCGTGAAAGCGGTTCTGCCCGAAAGTCTTAATGAAATGAAAGCGCAGATAATTCTTGCAAATACATATCATCTTTATTTAAGACCGGGAAGCGATGTAGTAAAAAAAGCGGGCGGTCTTCATAAATTTATGAATTGGAACAAGCCAATACTTACCGACAGCGGCGGATATCAGGTTTTCAGCCTTTCCGACAGAAGAAAAATAAGCGCCGAAGGTGTAATGTTTAATAGTCATATAGATGGAAGCAAGCATTTTTTCACGCCGGAAAAAGCAGTACAAATTCAGAACGATTTAGGTTCTGATATTATAATGGCGTTTGACGAGTGCATACCTTATCCCGCTGATTATGATTACGCAAAAAACAGCACGGATATAACGCTGTCATGGGCGAAAAGATGCAAGGAAGCTCATAAAGATACTGAAAATCAGGCATTGTTCGGAATAGTTCAGGGCGGAATGTATAACAATCTGCGTGCCGACTGCGCAAAGCAGCTAACTGATCTCGACTTTCCCGGATATGCAATAGGCGGGCTTAGCGTGGGCGAGCCTAAAGAGCTTATGTATGAAATAATTGAGAACACAAAGCCGCATGTGCCGCAGGATAAGCCGTTTTACTTAATGGGAGTGGGCAGCATTGATTGTCTTTTACAAGGCGTAATAAGAGGAATTGATATGTTTGACTGCGTAATGCAGACGCGCATGTCCAGAAACGGCGCGGCGATTACCAAAGACGGAAGAATTAACTTAAAAAACGCTCAGTACAAAGAGGATTTTACGCCGCTTGAACCTGATTGCGGATGCTATGTATGTAAAAACTACACCAAAGCTTATTTAAGACATCTTGTAAAATCAGAAGAAATTTTAGCTTCAATGCTGTTATCCTATCATAATTTGTATTACACAATTAAAATTATGGAAGGTTTAAAAGATGCTATTTTGAACAATAATACAATTAATTATATAAAAAAGTTTAAATTGACAAATTTTTGAATTAAGTATAAAATGTTAAAAGAGTTTTTATAAAAGGAGATAAGATATGATAGCTACGACTACTACCACAAGTCCTTTAAACAGTTTTTTCCCGTTTGTACTGATAATAATGTTTATATTGATATACA
>JAAZOI010000197.1 GCA_012797825.1 Eubacteriaceae bacterium
TAAAAGTTGTCGTTTTATTTATTGATATTGCGAAATTTATCAAAAAAAGCAAAATTATCCTTATTGAATTTAAATATTGTTATAAAATGTATTTTGTGATAAAATTTTTACTAATTTAATCTTAAGGACTAATATAATGAAAGGATGACAGCAATTGGAACTTTTTATACAGCAGATTATCAATGGCATATCAATAGGCAGCATTTACGCGTTAATTGCGCTGGGGTATACCATGGTTTATGGAATAATCAAACTAATTAACTTCGCACACGGAGATATATTGATGATCGGGGCATACGCCGGGCTGTACTGCGTTTTGCTTTTCAATTTATCATTGATACCTTCAATAATCATTGCAATGATTTTATGCGCGGCATTAGGAGTAGTGACAGAAAGAGTTGCTTACAGACCTTTAAGAAACGCGCCGAGAATTGCTGTACTTATTACTGCAATCGGGGTATCTTTTTTACTTGAATATGTTATGGTTTATTTTTTCAAAGCAAACTCAAGAACTTATCCGACAGATTTCTTTTCATTCGGCAGCGCAACAATAGGAGGCATTACCATACCTATAGACAAAATGGTAGTTGCGGGCATTACAATAGCGCTGATGATACTTGTACAGATTATTATTAAAAAGACAAAATTGGGAAAAAGCATACGCGCGGTTTCGTCAGATCAAGACGCGGCTCAGTTAATGGGTATAAGCGTTGACAAAGCAATTTCTTTTACATTTATTATAGGCTCTGCTTTAGCCGGTGTTGCCGGCGTTATGTACGGCGCTATGTTTACGATAAATCCTCTTATGGGCATTCAGCCGGGTATTAAAGCATTTGTAGCGGCGGTATTCGGCGGTATCGGCAGCATTCCCGGAGCAATACTCGGAGGACTTTTACTTGGAATAATTGAAACTTTAGTAAGCGCATATTTTTCAAGCTCAATAAAAGACGCTGTTGCGTTTGCGATATTGATTATTATATTAGTTGTACGCCCGAGCGGACTTTTGGGCAAAAATGTTAAGGAAAAAGTATAAGGAGGCATAAAGATGATATTTGATAAAAAAACAAGAGCAAAATCCAGCATTAAAGCCATAATTGTCGTATGCGTAATATATGCTGTTATGAAAATTCTTATGCTTCCGCAAATTAATGTAATAAATCCGTTTTATCAGACAATAGTAATGAAAATATGCATAGAAATTACACTTGCACTCGGACTTAATTTAATTACGGGAATAACCGGTCAGTTTTCGCTTGGACATGCAGGCTTTATGTCTGTAGGAGCGTATACGGCCGCATACATAATGCTTCACTGGACAGTAAATTTAGCGACGATAATTATTGCGGCGTTAGCCGGCGGAGCAGTAGCGGGAATAATAGCGTTTTTAATAGGCATTCCTACATTAAGGCTTAGGGGAGATTATCTTGCCATAGCGACTTTGGGATTCGGCGAAATAATAAGAATACTTATACAAACAACAGATAAAAGCTTTTTAGGCGGAGCTGCAGGGCTGAGCCCGATACCGATTTACTCAAATTTTGAATTGGTATTCATAATGGCTGCAATCTGTTACGTCTGCATTAACAATATATTAAAATCATCTTACGGACGGTCGATGGTTTCTGTGCGTGAAGACGAAATAGCGTCAGAATCGATGGGGGTAAATATTACAAACGTAAAATTACTCGCATTTGTGGCTGGAACTTTCTTTGCGGGAATGGCAGGCGCGATGTATTCGGGATATGTCGGATTTATACAACCTAAAGATTTCGGCTTTATGAAATCAATTGAAATTCTTATGATAGTGGTGCTCGGCGGCCTTGGCAACATTAAAGGCACTGTAGCCGCGACTATTATTTTAAACATTATAGGCGTAATACTTCAGGATTTCGCGGAAATAAGAATGATACTTTACGCTTTGCTGCTTATTATAATAATGATTATGATGTGCGGTGAAAGCCCGTGGATAGTAAAAATGCGAACGATACTGAACATAAAGAAGTTTAATTTCAAAGGCAGAGGAAAGGCAGGAGCTTAGTATGAACGTATTGCAGGCAGATCATATCAGTATAGTATTCGGCGGACTTAAAGCTGTCGATGATGTTACAATATACGCAAAAAAAGGCGAACTGCTGGGACTTATTGGACCTAACGGTGCAGGCAAAACCACTATATTTAATATGCTTACAGGGGTGTACGCACCAACAAAAGGAAATATTGCCTACGTCAACGGAAGCGGTGCTGAAATAAATATTAAAGGCATGCAGCCTTATAAAGTTGCCCGCATAGGGGTAAGCAGAACATTTCAGAATATAAGGCTGTTTAAAAACCTTTCGGTGCTGGATAACATGCTTATTAGCATGCATAAAGACGTAGGTTACAGCGTATTCGGCGCAATTACAAAATCAGGCAGATATTTAAATACAGAAAAAGAATTTTATGATAAAGCCCTGAAAATATTAAAAGCGGTAAAACTTGACGGCAAAAAAGGCGAATATGCAAAAAATCTGCCGTACGGCGAGCAGCGAAAACTTGAAATAGCCAGAGCTATCGCAACAGGTGCGGAAATAGTATTTTTAGATGAACCTGCGGCAGGCATGAACCCCTCCGAAACCGAAGAGCTTGCTGATTTGATACAGATTTTAAAGAA
>JAAZOI010000198.1 GCA_012797825.1 Eubacteriaceae bacterium
CCTACTCAAGGTATGCTGTAAAGATTGGTCTATTCTTTGCCATTTTAGGTTTTGCACTTTCAATCATTTGGCAAAACAAAAAGAAGATTTTTGATCATATTTTCAAGAAAAACAGCTAGAGAGCTAATATATCGGGACAAAAAAAGCCAGGTTTTCCCTGGCTTTTTTACTTATATTTCTTAAAAATTGATAATCAGGAAACCTATACCTTACTCTCTTTATAAGATTTTGATGTAAGAAACAGAAGAAAAAATGTAAAGTAAATTACACCAAAAACGCGCTCTAGTACTGATTCAAACATAAAGTTTACAGAGATAATTATCAGGAAAAGAAATAATAACATATTCCTATTCTTATAGGCAAACCAGAAACCGTAGCCTATAATAGTTGATAAAAGCAATAAGCCTAAAATGCCAGAACTTACAAGTGTTTGTAAAAATTGGTTATGAGCATTTAACTCGGTAACAGCTGCATATTCTAAATTGTGATTTTTATAGGCTTCAATAAAACGTTGATTTGTGTCACCTATGCCAACACCAAACATAACCTCATAAGTATCTAAATCCTTTAAAATAACAGGCCACATTCTTACCCTTATCATAACCTGGCTTTCATATTCCTCCTTTAATTGAGTATTATTGTCAAATAATATATTAACATAATTAATTATGGTCTTAAATCTAGGATTATCTGAAAGTTCATATATGGTAATAGAGAGTATTACAACCGATGATAGTAATGCAATAAATTTTCCTCTTCGGTTTAAAAGCCATAATCCAACTAATGGCATTACTATTATTAAAGTAACTAAACCTGCTCTTGAGGATGTTAAAATAATACCAAGTATTAATAAAAATGATATTGCGGATAGTAAAATTTTAGTAGATATAAATTTACTTAATTTAACAAATTCAAGGGCAAAAACTAAAGCAAGGGTTAAATACATTGCAAAATAGGAAGGGTGATGGGGCTTTACAAACTCTTGATAATAAAAGAGACTACCATACGAAGCGTTATTACTGTGAAAGTTAAATGTTAAAACCCCATTCTCAATGGTTGACGATAAATAGAATGCCCTTAAGAGAAAGAAAAATAAAACCGCAGTGGCAGAGCCAATAAAAGCAAGTTTTATTCGCTTCCTATCATCTTCATCCAGGTCATATGCTAAAAATAATGGTAAAATAAGGATGGAAATCATCCTAAAAATTTTATTATACCCATAAGTTAAATCAGATGAATATAGTAAACTTATGAAATGGATTAACCAAAATAGAATAAGCAAAATATTAAACTTATTACCCAAAATCCCTTTAAAGTAAATTTTTTTATCGATATTATATGCTATGCCCATAATTAGGGCAAATGCTAAGGCATAAAGCGATACCCTGAAATGAATGGGTATTGACATAGCCAAAAGGGTAAGAGAAAAGAGGTAAATAGTTTTCAGACTAATGTTCTTCATAGCATTTATCTAAATATATGATAATTATTAAAACGACAAAACTTTTAGATTAATTTACCTACCCTTTCAGGACGCATTATTATTTTGGTATTGTGCATAACCCAATGCGGTGCGTTGGGTTAAATTGACCTGCCCCATCAGGGCGTGTTAATATTTTGTTACTGTGCGTTACCCAATGCAATGCGTTGGGTTAGATTAACCTGCCCCTTCGGGGCGTTTACTTTTTTCTGTTATTCGATACTCAACGCGTTGACTTGGATTCAATTGACCTGCCCTTACGGGGCGGAATATTTAATTGGTTGTTAACTTCGGTTAGGGCTTCTCGGGCTGTAAGCCCAACTCTCGCTAACATTGGGCAACGCCCAATGGAAAGAGAAACCTTCAAATCATCGCCCTGTAAGGGCAGGTAAATTTATCGAAAAAAGACAGATTTTATTGTTTTGAATATTATTAGAAAATAAGTTTTTATATTATAATTCTTTATATAA
>JAAZOI010000199.1 GCA_012797825.1 Eubacteriaceae bacterium
CATAAAATCAAGGAAAAAGTTCCCGGCGTCGTAACTCTTATGCATTCCTACGGCTGCGGACGCGGACCCGCGGATACCGAACTTCACCATAAGACATTTTTAAATGTAGTAACGCATCCCAATGTATACGCGGTTTTAGTTGTTGCTCTGGGCTGCGAAGGACTGGATACTTCAAAGCTAGCGCAAGACATTAAAGCAGCTGGCAAACCTGTCGAGTATTTAAATATTCAAAAGACAGGGGGCACATATAAAACAGTAAATGCTGCAGTGCCTATATTGGAAAAATTTTTAAATGATGCAAGTAAAGAAGAAAAAGTAAAATTTGATATGTCAAATTTGACAATAGGGCTTCAATGCGGAGGAAGCGACGCTTTTTCGGGCAGCACTGCAAACAGCGCTGTCGGAGTAGCTTGCGATAAAGTTGTAGAAGAAGGCGGCACGATTATTATAACGGAGACGACAGAACTCATAGGAACGCTTGATATTTTGCGTTCGCGCGCGAAAGATGAGCAGGTAGCAGACGACCTTACCACGATACTGCAAAACAGATACGCTCATTGTGAAAAATATTTAGGCGAACTGGCTGACTTCGCTATTGCTCCGGGAAACATGGAAGGCGGCATGACTACAATTCAGGAAAAAAGTTTAGGCTGCGTCTGCAAAGGCGGACACAGCACGATTAATCAGGTTGTAGACAATGGGACAATACCAACTCAAAAAGGTCTTATTGTTATGGACGCAACAGGATACGACCCCGAATCGACAACTGCAGTAGTAGCCGGAGGTTCTCAGATTGTATTATTCACAACAGGCAGAGGAAATCCCCTTGGTTTTCCGACTGTTCCCGTAATTAAAATAGCGTCGACTTCGAGACTTTATAATATTATGCAGGACGATATAGACATTAACGCAGGGAAAATAATAGAAGGTCTGACTATCCAGCAAATGGGGCAGGAAATTTTCCAAGAGATTATTGATGTCGCAAACGGCAAAAAAACTAAGCCTGAGCAAAACGATACTATAGGCATGTTCAGTATATACTGTGAAACACCATCAATATAGATATTAATATTAAAGAGTAAAGTTACGCTTTACTCTTTTTTGTTTGCTTTAAAAAATAATAATTTTATGCTATATTTTATTTAAATTTAAATTAAAGGATAAATTATGAAAATAGGTCTTTTAAAGACTTTCCTTAAAGAATTGCGTGTCAGAACGCTGGTATAATATTACAAACTTTAAAAAGCAATTTAATCGATTATATTAAAAGTATTGAATACACGCATTAGTATTAATTTAATTCGGAGGATTAAAATGGAACATGAGCAATATTTTTTCAAATCATCATTAAATCAGGATATATCAGCCCGCGTCTGGAAGCCAGATAATGAAATTAAAGCAGTTATGATTATCTGTCACGGAATGGCCGAGCATATAAAAAGATATGACGGATTTGCAGAGTTTTTGGCTAAAAATCAGATATTATCATGCGGCATTGATTATCCCGGTCATGGGGATTCCGTTAATGGCTGCTTAGGATTTTTCACAGAAAAAGACGGTGCGCAGTATGTTACAAATTGCATACTAAAGTTAAAACAAGATATTACGGTTAAGTATCCCGGCGTGCCCTTAATTTTGTTTGGACACTCCTTGGGTTCTTTTTTTGCGCGATATATAGCCTCAAATTATTCGGAAGGGATAGATTGTTTTATTTTCTGCGGTACGCAAGGTCCGTTAAGCATTATTAAATTAGCAAAATTACTCGCAAAAATTGGCGTTAAATTAAAAGGAGCAAAACACCCTAACGTATTTATAGATAATTTAATGAACAACATGCATAACAAGGCTTTTAAACCTTTAAGAACAAATTTTGACTGGCTTAACAGAGACGAAGTCTCAGTTGATAGGTATCTCGCAGATGAAAAATGCGGTTTTGTTTTCACTTCCTCAGCTTTTTATGATATGTTTTACGTTTTGGACTATATTAATGCAAAAAAATGGTATTCAATGCTTGATAAAAATAAGCCTTATCTTTTAATCTCAGGATCTGCTTGCGCGGTAGGCGAATTCGGCAAAGGCGTAAATATAGTATATAACTCAATGAAAGAGGCTGATATTACCGACGTTACTTTAAAACTTTATGAAAATGCAAGACATGAAATATTAAATGAGCTTAATTACAAAGAGGTTTATGAAGATATAATAAATTATATTAATAAAAAAATAAACACAGGTAAGTAAATGATGAGTAAAAAATATATTGTAGCCTTAGACCAGGGAACAACTTCGTGCAGGGCAATTTTATTCGATAAAAATTACAGGCTTATTGGCATGTGCGCAAAAGAATTCAAGCAGATATATCCGTATCCCGGATATGTTGAGCATGACGCTATGGAAATTTTTTATAAGCAGGAGTATGTGCTTAATCAACTGCTTATTGATTATAATGTCAATGCAGCGGAAGTTGCAGCAGTAGGTATCACAAACCAGCGCGAAACTGCTGTTATATGGGACAGAGAAACAGGCATTCCCATATATAATGCTATTGTGTGGCAATGCAGGCGTACATCCGATATTTGCGAAGACTTGAAAAACTCTATGTACAATGATTATATACATAATAACACGGGTCTTGTAATAGACGCTTATTTTTCAGCGACAAAAATTAAATGGATACTTGATAATATAGAAGGCGCAAAAGAAAAAGCAAAAAAAGGAGACCTTCTTTTCGGCACAATTGATACATGGCTTTTATATAAGTTCACAAACGGAAAAGTTTTTGCAACAGACCACACAAACGCATCACGAACAATGCTTTACAATATTAAAACCCTTTCTTGGGATGATGTTATATTAAAGGCTCTTGATATACCCAAAAATATGCTCGCGGAAGTCAAAAATTCAAGCGAGTATTACGGAGATATTTTAATAAACGGGACAGCGATTCCTATATGCGCATGCTGCGGCGATCAGCAATCCGCTCTTTTCGGTCAGTCTTGTTTTACAGAAGGAAGCGCAAAAAATACATACGGAACGGGATGCTTCATGCTTGCAAATATAGGAAGTCAAATGCTTTTAAGCTCCAACGGCATGCTGACAACCATAGCCGCAAGTATAAACAATGAAATTTCTTACGCAATAGAAGGAAGCGTTTTCGTAGGAGGCGCAGTCATTCAGTGGCTGAGGGATGAACTTGGGCTTATAAAGACTTCTAAAGAATCGGAAGCTTTAGCTTTAACGGCGCATTCAAACGGCGGAGTATATATAGTCCCTGCTTTTGCAGGTCTAGGCGCGCCTTACTGGGATATGTACGCAAGGGGCGTAATAAGCGGGCTTACACGCGGAGCGAATAAAAATCATATAGTAAGAGCCGCACTCGAGTCTATTGCATATCAGACAAATGATATTTTATCAGCAATATCAAAAGATACAAATATACCGATAAATGAATTAAAAGTTGACGGCGGCGCCTGCGAAAACAACTTTTTAATGCAGCATCAAGCTGACATATCTCAAATACCTGTAGCAAGACCTGATGTAATTGAAACAACAGCTTTAGGAGCTGCTTGCCTTGCCGGACTTGCCTGCGGATTTTATTCATCGAAGGAAGATATTAAACAAAATATAAAAATACAAAAAATATTCTATCCTAAAATAAGCAGGCAGCAAGCAGATAAACTTTTATCCGAATGGCAAAGCGCAGTGAGAAAAGCTTTATTAACCTAAAACATGCCTATTGCCATATAATACGGAATTGCGAAAAGCATTGCAATCATGCACGCAACAAAATATACGCACCCGTAAATTGAAAAGTGTTTTTTCACCCATCCGTTATTTTCAAAATTAGATTCTGCTACTAAAGCGAACATATTTTGATAGTTTAAGAAAAAAGCGTTTATGGCTATAGTGAAAAGCGGTATCCACACTAGCGGGTTAATGCCGTATGAAGCTGACAACTGAGGAATAACAGACATAAGCACCGCCATTGTAGGTATAAAAGAAGCTATATCAATGAATCTTAGTAAAAACATTGCGATAAGCGTTGCGTATATAAACAACCATGGGCTTACGCATACAGGCGATATTGCTTTTAATAAAATAGACGATAACCAGCCAGAGACTCCTGACTGCGTAAAAATAGCCGAAAGTCCCATTGCCGTTCCAATAAATATTACCAAATCCCAGCTTATGCCGCTTCCGACATCGCCTAATTTAACTATTCCGAATGCAGTAAGCAAAAACAAAGCTATAAGACACGTGGCTGCGTCCGGTACGTGATGAATTGAATTTGTTACAAACATTATAAAACTTAAAGTAAGAATTAGCCCGGTGACTTTCTCCTGTTTGCTTGGGGAGCCTAATTTATTATATTCTTCTATAAATATTTCTTTTGATAATTTAAGCGGTTTTGATGGTTTTATAGTGAAATATCCTAAAACAAGTGTAAGAACGCTTATTAACCCGGCAGGCAGTAGTGAGACTTTAAGCCACTCGTTAAATGTAATTGCACCCAGCTGCGGTACGGCAGTATACAATCCGTTTATGACAGGTCCGTTAAGAGAGCCTGTTATCCAGCCTGTACCGGGTATTATTGCCATAGCAAATGCCGAAAGCAGTATTAAAGATCGTTCTTTTGATCCTTTTTCGAGTTTTAAAATATCAACGCAGTTCAAAGCAATCGGTGTTATTATTACTACTCTGACGTTAATAGAAGGAGTAAGCGCTGACAGCGCGATGCCGATTAACGCCCACATTAACAAAAGTTTGCCGTACGAAAGCGTTGTGATTTTCATTCCGAAATATGCTATGCGTTTTCCCAGCCCAGTTTTTGCAAGTGCGAAACCAAAAAATAAAGCAGGTATAAGCGTCCATACTGCGCTTGTTGAAAAACCTGAAAACACTTCTTTTGCGGGAATACCAATAACAAGCGCGCTGGCCATAAAAAACGCTCCGCTGACAGACAGCGGTATTGCAAACGGTCTGAAAATCCACAAACCTATTGTTATAATAAGCATTGATATTACATAATGACCTTTATCGCTGAGTGCCGGCAGAAAAGGTTTTGCGAATAAGATAATTATACCAATTATTAAAAATACTGCTGCTCCTGCTATGCTTGCCTTTTTATTCATAAAATTCCTTAAAATAAAATAATAATTAGCGTATATTTTAAATATTATAACATTGTTCATTAGTAGATTTCTATACAAATATTAAATGTAATGAATGTATAATAAAGATAGAATAAGAAAAATCCCAAGAATTTTTACTTGGGATTTAATATAGAAAAGGTATCAAGAATATTGCTTTTTATAAAATTAAACTGCCGCTTTTTCTTCCTTTTCAAGCTCGTCAAGTTCCTTACCGTAAAGAGCTTTGAAATTTGCGGGTCTCTTATCAAATAATGCGGTTAGTATTACCAAAAGTATGGATACTAAGCATGTTCCGAACACTGCTTGTTTTGCTATAACTAACTGAGGGAAGAATAAACTGCATATGCCGAAAATACCGCCTACAAGCATAACAACAATACCTGTGCTCTTTTTGCATATTTTTGGCACTGCAAATGCAAAGAACATTAATACAGCAACAGGTGTCCATAACGTTAGCAGTTTCATTAATGTATCAATAATGCCTTTCATATTAATTGCAAAGAAATAGCCAAGTACAATAATAACCAACATCATTATTCTGGACGTCCAAATTTGACCTTTTTCGCTCATGCTTGGTTTGAAATATTTAACCATAATATCTTTTGTAAACATTGTGCTCTGGCCTACCGCAAGTCCGGTTGCAGTTGATACATCGGCTGCCCATAATCCTGCGAGTGTGAAACCTGCAATCCATGGATTAATTTGCGTAATAACTGCGGGCAATGCTAATTTTGCGCTTGCAAGACCGGGCACCTGAGAAGCTGCCACTATGCCAAGCATAGCCGATATAAATCCCATAGGCAGCATTATTATTGCTGCGAGTATAAATCCGTTGCGTGCGTTTTTGCTGTCTTTGGATGCTATTGCAGTTTGTGTGCATGTCTGTATTGCA
>JAAZOI010000200.1 GCA_012797825.1 Eubacteriaceae bacterium
ATTATGAAATATCTTATTAATAATATGAAATAAATTGGTATAAGTTAAAAATTTCAGTCAATGACTGAAATTTTCTATTCCTGTATTATTTTTTTTCTGAGTTTTACAAGTTCTATCTGGCTTTCAAGCAATTTTTCTTCTATTAATTCATATTCATGTTTCATTTTTTCATTTTCGCTTCTTACCTCTGTAAGTCGGGTTTTATATCCTGCAATTATTGCGTTTGCCCTGTTTACTTCTTCGCTGAGTCGTTTTATCTCTTCTTGATATTGTTCCAATTTTTTAATATCAGCTTCACTGCGAGATATTCTGACTGTATCCGCATTTGCCGGCTCTTCTTTATTACTTTGAACAGGAGCAGCAGGAACAGGCGCATTTACTAATTTTTTCTGCATAGTCAAAAATGCTTTTTGAGTTTCCAGTATCTCTTCGCTTAAATTCATGCAAGTAAGTATTAATGTTACATAATTGCTTATATAAGGGTTTTTCTTTTTTGTCTCGGTTAAAATATATTCCAAATATTTGACTGTGTCTTCAATTTTTATAGTATCATTTGTATTCGTTAAAAACGAATAGTCGGACCCCAATATTTTAACGCTTACTTTGTTTTTCTTATTCATATTGCTGCAAAACAAACCCTTTCATGCAAAATACAATAACGATTATACTTTCTCAATCTATATTATATATTACGATACCTTAAATTACAAATAATTATTCGGCAATATATGGAAAAAATATACAATATTTTTATAAAAAATGAAATATTATAAGATACTTTTAATTATTAAAAAATAATGTATAATAAACAATAAATAAAATATAAAAACAGCCAAGAGGTGAAGGATGAATTATATAGAAAAAGCTCAGAAAATTGTTTTATGGGCGGAAGAAAAAAAGGCGGAAGATGCAAACATTATTGACGTTACCGGTCTTACCGCCATATGCGATGCATTTGTATTTTTAAGCGCCGGCAATGAACGACAGCTTGACGCTATTGTTGAGTTTATATATATTAAAGCGAAAGAAGAAGGCATTGAAACACCGAAAATTGAAGGCAAGAAAGAAAGCCGATGGGTGCTTCTGGACTTCGGCGATGTTGTTGTTCACGTATTTCATAAAGAAGAACGCAAATATTACGACATAGAAAAGCTTTGGGCGGACGGAAAATTTATTCTTCTGCCGGACAGAGAATAAATTTATAATTTATAATAGGAGATAAAATATGAATTATATTTTTGAGAAAGATAAAGTTTATTTAAAAAACGAAGAAGGAAAAACAACTGCGGAAATAGACTTTAAAAATATATCGGATGATACTATCGAAATATACAGAACATTTGTAGATGACAGTTTAAGGGGGCAGGGTGTAGCGGGGGATTTAACTAATGAAACTGTTAAATATTTTGAAAATAAAAATATAAAAATCACGGCAACGTGCCCCTATGCAAAAAAATGGCTGGAAAAGAACAGATAAATTAAATGCCGCATAATAATGCGGTTTTTTAATTATTTATAATTACAAATTTAAAAAACGCATACTTTTTATGCAAATTTTATTTATTTATGCAAAAATTTGTTGATTTTATGTTATAATAAATTATTAAATGTATTGAAAATTTTCAGGCAGAGTAATGATTGATATATATAACAAAATAAAAAATAATGACTATACCGTTATCGCGGGACCTTGCGCAGTAGAAAATAAGGAAATGATTTTTTCTATTGCCGGGCTTATAAAAGCTGCCGGTGCTGATATATTAAGAGGCGGGGCTTATAAAATGCGCACATGCGTAAAAGATTTTCAGGGGCTTGGAAAAGCCGGATTGAAAATGCTGCATGACGCGGGCAAAGAATTTAACATGCCTGTAATAAGCGAAATAACCGATTTAAACGATATTGATTTGTTTTATGATTTAGCGGACATAATTCAGGTGGGCACAAGAAATATGTACAACTATCCTCTTTTGAGAGCACTGGCTAAAACAAATAAGCCGATTCTTTTAAAAAGAGGCATGAGTGCCACAATTAATGAGTTTCTAAGAGCGTGTGAATATATAGAAGAAAGCGGCAACAACAAGATAATTCTGTGTGAGCGGGGGATACGCAGTTTTGACACTGAAACGCGAAACGTCTTGGATGTAGGAGCTATTGCGGTTTTAAAGGGTATGAGTGCTTACCCTGTATTTGCCGACCCTTCGCATGCCTGCGGAAGGGCGGACATTGTATCTTCTTTGGCATATGCATCTGCAGCATGCGGAGCGGACGGCGTAATGATAGAAGTACATGAAAATCTTGACGCGGCGTTAAGCGATGCATTTCAGGCCATCAGCATAGAAGAACTTGATACTATAATAAAAAAATCAAAACAAATTAAAAAGATTGTATAAAAGTAAAATTTAAAATAAGGTAAAAGAAATGAAAAAAATAATACTTACAGCATTTATGTGCCTGCTTGTATTTACAAGCGTCATATTTCCTGTAAATATCTTAGGTGAGGACACTGTTACTGTTACTGCTGATCTGCCGTACCATACAAAGATTGCCAAGGCGGACGGAACGTTTACCGACGTTTGCGGGTACGCTACTTTTACTGAAGCAATTGCAGCAATGAACGCAAGCAGCGATGCCAATATGGTAGTAACAAGCAGCAGCCACACATATAACGGCGGCGTGGTTGCAATGAAGGACGGAATAGCAGTCTCGGCGGCAAGCTCCACAATCAACCTTTACATACCGGGAACAACTACAAAATATACATACATAACAACAAGCCACATGCTTTACTATTATTCAACAACTTCATCAACAAAAGCCAAAGTAGGAATTTCCGGCTATATCGGCGAGGCACTTTTATCGCAGCTTGTTCTGATACCAAGAATTCAGGTTATTGGTCAGTCGTATTATTATGTGAACACCATCGGAGACATTGTACACAGCTACGCAGTATTTTCAACCACTTCAAGAACGCCAGCAAAATATTATACGTATACATATATGAAAGCACCGAGTTTTATGAAACAATCGGTGAAATATTATTCTCTTGACGGAAAGACATTTTATACTAATCCGCAGCTTACAAATCTTGCGGGAACGATTTCCAATTATTATAATATTCTTCCCGTTCGGTCAAAAACCAAATATACGGCTGCTGAGCTGAATTATTACATAAGTCTTCTGAACCAGCCGACAAGCGTGTTAAACGGACAAGCGCAGGCATTTATTGATGCGCAGAATAAATACGGCGTGAATGCAGTAATAATTCTTTGTATTGCGTTTCTTGAAAGCGCAAACGGCACAAGCAACTTTGCAACTCAAAGGTTTAATTTATTTGGACTAAACGCAGGTGATTCAGACCCTAATAATGCCTCATATTATTCTTCGGTAGCGGCTTGCGTAAATTATATGGCGGGAGATTTTATTTCCGACGGATATTGTGACGCTAATACTGACTTCAGATATTTCGGGCCTAATTTAGGCAATAAACAGCAAGGCTTTAACGTGAATTATGCGTCTGACCCATACTGGGGGCAGAAAATAGCCGGGCGTTTTTATGCTCTAGATAAAAAACTCGGCTATAAAGATCAATACGCGTACAATCTGGGAATTAGCAATAAAACAGACTATGTGTACTATACGCCTTTTTCAACTATGACTATGTATAAAATGGCGATGAAAACCTCATCGTATCCCGTTGGGATACCGGTAATCTTGCTTGACGCAAGCGACCCTGCATATTATAAAATACAGTCGGATATGCCTATTAACGATATTACCGGTCTTACCGACTGCTATGCAATCTATGATTACGCAAATGATATAGGATATGTTAAGAAAACATCTATAAAAATCATCGGACCGTCTACATTAATAGATAAAACATTATTAAACCAAATAATAGCTGCTGCGGAAGCTGTGGATAAAACAAAATACACAGCAGCAACAGTAAGCGCCCTTGAAACAGCATACGACGCTGCAATTGCGGAGCGCGACAATGTGACTACGACTCAAGCAAAAATTGATGCGGCTTATAATAATTTAAAAGCTGCATATGACGCTTTGGTGCTTTACATTGCTGTTACCGGCGTTACTCTTGATAAAACATCGGTAAGTATAACCGATAATTTAACCCCGGTACAGCTTACTGCTACAATTAGTCCATCTGATGCGAGTGATAAAACAGTCACATGGTCTTCAAGCGATACGAGTATAGCGTCCGTGTCGGATAGCGGGCTAGTTACTTTCCATAAAAACGGAACTGCTGTAATAACAGCTAAAAGCAATGATACAAAAGTTAATTTTTCAGCGGCGTGTACGGTAACAATAAGCGTTACAGCGGCGGGGTCCAATACATATGGAATAGATTATATAAACGGCATTATATATAATGTCGATTCAAATACAGACACAGCAGCGTTTTTAGATAATGTAATATTACCTGACGGTTATACCGCCGGGATTTACAGCGGAAGCACGCAAGTTAGCAGCGGCATCATAAAAACGGGAATGACGGTAAAAATGTCTGACGGCAGTGTAAATAAAACTTATACCGTAGCGGTTAAAGGCGATTTAAACGGTGACGGCGCGGTTTCAATATCGGATTTAATAACGGTAAGAGATTATATCTTAGGTCAATGCAGTCTTGACGGAGCATGCAAGTTAAGCGGCGACATAAATAGCGATAACAATGTGTCTATAAGCGATTTAGTCGAAATCGTGGATATAATTTTAGGTAAATAAAATATAAAAATACATAATATTTGAGGCTGAATTATGAAATTCAAAAAATTCGCGTTATTTTTAATAATATTTGCTCTAATAATGGCATTTTTGCCTGTAAACGCTCTTGCTGCAACATCATACACAATGAGTGGTACAAGCACCGTGCGCAACGGAGATACCATTTCGGTTAGTTTTACATTAAACAGTTTAAGCAACGCAAAAGGTGTTGAAGCTAGAATAACCTATTCCAACTCGTACCTAACTTACATAAGCGCATCAAGCGGGATAAGCGGGTGGAATTTTGGCGCAAGTAAATATAGTTCAGACACGGTGAAAATATTACTATATAATTCTAGCGGCGCGGTTTTAAGTGGAACAAAAACAATATGCACGTTGAAGTTTAAAGTAACAGGAACGGCAGGCAATAAAATAAATGTAAATCCTTCTTACATCGAAATTCCGACTAGCAGTTCGACAATTCATCCGAGCGGTTCGGCATATTCAAAAACTATAGCGGCGCCGTTGTCAACAAACGCCAATCTGGCGTCATTAAGCGTTTCCAACGCGAAAGTATATCCGTCTTTCTCATCATCTATAACATCATATAAAACAACTGTAGGCGCTGATATATCGAGTTTAAGCATAAGCGCCAAAGCAGCGGATTCAGGCGCGAAAGTAAGCATTTCCAATAATTCTTTAAAATCGGGAGCGACTACAAGCGTTAAAATTACGGTAAAAGCCGCAGCGGGCAATACTAAAACTTACACAATAGCCGCAACAAGGCCTCAGGACCCCAATTATGTGGCAGGCACAAACAATTATCTTAAATCAATAAGTCTAAATGTAGGAATACTCTCTCCGACGTTTAATAAGGATGTAACAAGCTATGTTGTATGGCTTCCCAACGAGATTACCAGCATAACTGCAAGCGGCGTTGCCGAAGACGCCAAAGCCAGCGTAACAGTAGTGGGAGGCGAGAGCCTTATAGAAGGCGATAATCAGGTAAGTGTTATCTGCGCGGCGGAGTCCGGCGCTGAAAAAGAATATAAAATAATTGTAAAAAGAGCTTCATCAGGACAGCAGACAGGCCCTGCCGATATTACGTCGGTTCTTTCCAAGTTTGAAAGCATGTCAACGGGTGATGTTAATATTAAAACAAATATTTTACTCGATTTAAGCGCTTCGGCAAGCAAGCAAATACCTGCAAGTTTGTTTGAGGAATTAAAAAAATACCCAAACACGACACTTACAATTAATCTTGGAAACGCAAAAATAGTATTTAAAGGAAGCGACATAACAGCAGATATTACAAGCGAGTACTATGATTTGTCATTTGTTCTTAATTCGGATTACGCTGATTTAATAAGAGGAAAAGCAGGCGATGAGAACGGTATAATTTTCTCTTATACATATGAAGGTAATCTTCCGGGTTATGCAGTATTTTATTTAATGACAAATTTAGACGAAGGAAGCACATATAATTTATACAAATATAGTTTAGAGGAAGATAAATTTTACCTTATAGCCAAAAATGTAGTAGTAGGTCAAGCAGGCGTTTTGCCTTACGTAAATAATACATGTTCGGAATATATTCTTACAAAAAACACTATTGAAGGCGCGGTCGTATATGACTCTGCATCTAAACAGGGGGCTTTAAATTCAGGGCTGGCTGAATACAAAGATGATTTGGCGGCAATACTGATACTTGTAATGGCGGCCGCAATAGGATTTGCGTTGGGTATAGTATTTAATAAAAGTTTGAGAAAACGAGCGCAAAAAGTCATAAATGAAATTGTGCTTGACGATTCTGAAATTGCGATTGAAAATTTGCATATGTTACCTATAAATAATGAAAATAAAGATAAATCACAAGTGTATTCAGAAGATATAAATCAAAGTGATGCAAATTCGGATAATAAAACACAAGAAGTCAAATTCTACGCAGAAGATGTAGCGGGCACGCAGGCGGAAGAAACGGCCGAAGATAATAAAAAACAGGAAGAAACTGTATAAATAATATTTTTAAGAAGGTCTTAATTTATATAGAATATTATTATATAATACACTTAAATAAATTGAATATGGTATTGGTAGCATAATATGACGCTTAATTACAAACGCACTTTTTATATAGGCTTAGCTTTTTTGTCTATATCCGCTTTCTGGCAGATATATGACAGCTTGATACCTTTGATGCTTCA
>JAAZOI010000201.1 GCA_012797825.1 Eubacteriaceae bacterium
AACAGCTTTATCAATTTCAACCATGTCAATATTTTTATTTGTTTCATATCTGCATAGCTCGCGAACAGCTCCGCCGTCGCCCGCGCCGATTAGCAGTATATTTTCGATAGCGGGATTTACCGCCATAGGCACATGGGTTATCATTTCGTGGTATATGAATTCGTCTTTTTCGGTGACCATCAAAAAACCGTCAAGTATTAAAATTCTTCCGAATTCATACGAATCGTAAATATCTATTCTCTGGAAATCGCTTTCACAGCTGAAAAGCTGCCTGTTCATTTTTATTGAAAACCGCACATTATCGGTATGATTTTCTGAATACCACAGTTCCATTAAATGTCCTCCACTACGCAAATATAATTAACTTCCATATCGCGCGTACCCGTCATAAGACAGTTTTTCTCTTTTGCGTAGGCTATATAATTTATTATATCTTCAGTGATAAGCTCGCCCGGCGCTAAAATGGGTATGCCCGGCGGATAGCTCATTACAAATTCTCCGCATATTTTGCCGGCACTCTGGCTTATTAAAACTGATTTTTTATTTAAATAAAACGCTTTCTGCGGCGATAGGATAAGCTCGGGATTAATGTACTCATAACTTAGCATGCCTATCTTATCTTTTTGATACAGCCTCTTTATTTCCGACAGGGCGGATATAAGACGTTCTATTTCCTGCTCTTTATCGCCTGCGGAAATTATCGCTAAAATATTACCTATATCTCCGAATTCTATTTGAATGTTATACTCATCTCTTAATATATCATAGACTTCAATTCCCGCAAGCCCGATATCTCTTGTATATATTGAAAGCTTGGTTTTATCGAAGTCATAAACATCGTTGCCGTTTATAAGTTCATCCGAATACGCGTAATATCCGCCTATCTGGTTTATTTCATCGCGGGCGTATTGAGCGAATTTAAGCGTTTTTTGAAATATTTCTTTTCCGTTAAGATACAAATTTTTTCTCGCTATGTCAAGTGAAGACAGCAGAAGATATGAGCTGCTTGTGGTTTGGGAAAGATTTATAATCTGGCGCACATAATCAGCGTCGATATTATCGCCTGTCAAAAGTATTGAGCTTTGCGTAAGGGAGCCGCCCGTTTTATGCATGCTTACAGCCGACATGTCAGCGCCTAACGCCATTGCGGGTGCGGGAAGGTCTTCGCCGAAATAAAAATGAGTGCCGTGAGCCTCGTCAACTAGAACTTTCATATCATGCTTATGCGCAATAGATATTATTTCTTTGAGGTTAGAGCAAATTCCGTAATACGTGGGGTTGTTAATAAAAATCGCTTTGGCGTCCGGGTTTTCTACAATGGCGTCTTTTAAATCGGACAGACTCGTACCCAGTGAAATTCCCAGTTGTTTGTTTATTCCGGGGTTGATGTATACGGGCACTGCGCCGCAGACAACCAAAGTGTTTATCGCGCTTCTATGCACGTTGCGGGGCATAATTATTTTATCGCCGGGAAAACAGCACGACATTATCATAGCCTGAACTGAAGACGTTGTGCCGCCGACCATAAAAAAAGCCTCATTAGCCTTAAAAGCTTGCGCTGATAAGACCTGAGATTCTTTTATTACTGATACGGGATGGCACAGGTTGTCAAGCGGCTTCATTGAGTTTACGTCCGCTTTAAGGCAAGCCTGTCCTAAAAAATCCGTAAGTTCTTTATTTCCTCTGCCGCCTTTATGACCGGGAACATCAAAGTGCACTATTCGGTTGAGATTATGCTCCGAAAGAGCATTAAATAACGGTGCGTCTTTTTGGGTGTACTTTTTCATTTATCTATTAATAAATATTCACTCCGCTGAATATTTCAATCATCTCTTTTCTTAGATTATCAGTGATTTCTAGTCTCTGCTTCGGCGGAAGCTCGTATACGTCTTTATTAAACAGATAATTCTGCAGTTCTATCTCTTTAATTAAAAGTTTTGTATGAAATATATTTGACTGATAAACGTTAACGTCAATGGCGTCGTATTTAGTCAGTGTTTTATCATTTATATAGTCTTGTATTGAAGTAATGTTATGGTCTATAAAAAATTTTTTCCCTTGGATATCCCGCGTAAAGCCTCGCACTCTGTAATCTATCGTTATTATGTCGGACTCAAAGCTGTCAATAAGAAAATCCAGAGTATTAAGAGGCGATACTTCGCCGCATGTAGAAACGTCTATATCTACTCTGAACGTGGATATAGAGTTATCGGGATGATATTCGGGGAATGTATGAACCGTAACATGACTTTTATCTAAATGAGCATGCACGGTATTTGACTTATTTGCGTATTTGCCCTGATTGCAAGACTCGTCAATATGTTCGGCATTCAGCGTTTGTTCCGCTATAAGAATATTAACAGACGCTCCCTGAGGCTCATAATCCTGTTTGGATATATTGAGTATCTGCGCACCTATCATTTCCGTAACATTACATAAAATTCTGGTAAGTCGCTCAGAATTGTATTGTTCATCGATATATGCTATATAGTCTTTTTGTTCGCGCTCACTTTTTGCATAGCAAACATCATAAATGTTGAAGCTAAGTGTTTTTGTGAGGTTGTTAAAGCCATACAAAGTCAGCTTTTTTTCCAACCCTAACATCACATCCTTTTTTTATAATCAAAAAATATAATACAATTAATATTATTAAAAAACAATAAATTTTTTATATTGTAAATTTTTATTTTATTTTACTTAATAAACAACTTAATATTTATTTATTTTTAAGCATACTAATTATTCCAAAAACGCCGAGTATATTAAATAAATACCTAAAATTATTGTCAGCGCGCCCAGTAGATAATTTATTAATTTAGCAATATACGCATACTTGTCACTTTGAGTAAGTTTAGCCGCAAAGCTTACGGAAGTGCCTGAACTTACTATTAAAATGCTGTGTCCTATTGAAAAGAATATTAATATAATAATGCCCGCTATTATACTGCCTTTTTGCGCCACGAGTCCGAGCAGTATTACAAGCACCGGAGCGGCATGGTGAGAAGAAAAGAATCCCCCCACAATTCCTGTTAAAAACGCGCCTTTGTAGCCTTTCTTTTTTATTTTGCCGCCAAACGGATGGACGGGAATAAAATTAATTATATCAAGTATAAAAAGAGCCATTAAAATAGACAGTATTCCCAAAAATATATGCCATCCCTTTTCGGGAAATTCTATCAGCTTTCCAATAACAGATGCAATAACACCTAAAGTAATGTAAGAGGCTGCCATGCCAAGAGCGAAAACAATTGATAATTTAAACGCCGAATTTTTCTTATCAGTTCCTTTTATATAATTAATAATTAAAGGAACGCTCATCAAAGAGCATGGAGCCAATGATGTTAACAAACCTGCTATAATTGAGACAAGCGGCAAAATATAAATGCTGCGCTCAATTAATGCAGGCAAATTTTCAAGCCATGTGTTTATCAAAACTTTTCTCCAAAAAATAGTAGTCCAAATTATTATATATTATTACAGAAAAATAACAATAATATTAACGAATAATATTGTTGACAAATATATTAGAACATTATAATATTATAATATAATAAAATAATAATATTTTAAAGGATTGTTATGAATTTTTTAGATTCAAAAGAAAAAAAAGAATTAAAGAAAAAGCTTGAAGAAAAAGCAGAATTATTTAAATCTATATCACACCCCGTAAGACTGTGCATACTTGAGATGCTTTTAAGAAACAATAAAATCAACGTAACCGATATGCAATGCTGCATAGAAGTAAGCCAGTCAACAATATCCCAGCATATAGCTAAATTAAAAGCCGCGGGGATAATAAAAGGGGAAAGGGAAGGCGTAGAAATTTACTACAGCATATCTAATGAACAAATTAAAAAAATAATCAAACTGATACTTGAAAATTAATAAGGAGGCAATGAATGAGTAAAAAGAAAATTTTAATCGTAGGCGGAGTAGCGGGCGGAGCGAGCGCTGCTACAAGGCTTAGAAGACTTGATGAAGACGCGCACATTATAATGTTTGAGCGCGGCAAATACATTTCTTATGCAAACTGCGGACTTCCTTACTATATAGGGGACGTTATCAAAGAGCGAAGTTCGCTTACTGTTGTAAGCACGGATAAAATAGTAAACGAATTTAATATTGACGTGCGAGTGGAAAATGAAGTGCTTTCTATAGACAAAGAAAACAAGACTGTTAAAGTACTTAATAAAACAGAAAATAAAGAGTATGAAGAGAGTTATGATACTTTAGTGTTGGCGACAGGCTCTTCACCTATAAAACCGCCGATAGAAGGCATAAACTCCGAAGGCATATTCACTTTGTGGACGATACCAGACACAGATAAAATAAAAGCGTACATTAACGAGAAAAAGCCGAAGAGCGCGGCGGTAATAGGGGGCGGATTTATAGGGCTTGAAATGGCTGAAAACCTGCATATGGCAGGGCTTGACGTAACGGATATAGAAATGCTTAACCAGGTTATGGCTCCTGTGGATTATGAAATGGCGCAGATTGTACAGGAAAACATCGCGATGAACGGCGTTACGCTTAAACTCGGCGACGGCGTTAAAAAATTTGAGCCTGTTGATAACAAAATTAAAATACACTTAAACAGCGGAGACAGTTTGGAATTTGACATGGTTTTGCTTTCTATAGGCGTAAGACCTAACAATGAGCTGGCAAAAGCAGCGGGACTTGAATTAAACGAGCGCGGAGGCGTAAAAGTAAATGAGTATCTTCAAACGTCAAATGCGGATATATACGCTGTAGGAGACGTTATAGAAATAGATGAATTTATAAGCAAGACAAAGGGAATGGTGCCGCTTGCGGGACCTGCCAATAAACAGGCGAGAATTTGCGCGAACAATATTGCGAGCGAAAACGGACAGGCTGAAA
>JAAZOI010000202.1 GCA_012797825.1 Eubacteriaceae bacterium
AATTAAAAGAAGAGGCCGAAAAAATAGGCTATCCTTTGCTTATTAAAGCAAAAGCAGGCGGCGGCGGAAGAGGAATAAGACTTGTAAAAAATGCTGATGAGATAGAAAAAGCTTACATGATAGCTTCCGCAGAGGCAAAAAGCGCGTTCGGAGACGGCGGGGTTTATATGGAAAAATATTTATACCCCGTAAAACATATTGAAGTTCAAATATTGGCAGATGAGAAGGGCAGTGTAGTATGTCTGCCTGAAAGGGAATGCTCTATTCAGCTAAAAAACCAAAAGCTTATAGAAGAATCGCCTTCCGCTGCGATAAATTCTTCCCTGAGAGAAAAAATGATGAACGCTGCCGCTAAAGCCGTTAAAGCTTGCGATTACGTAAACGCCGGAACAATAGAATTTTTGCTTGATAAAGAAAATAATTTTTATTTTATGGAGATGAATACACGTCTTCAGGTTGAGCATCCTGTTACCGAAATGGTTACGGGAATTGATATAGTAAAGTGGCAGATAAGAATTGCGGCAGGCGTATTATTAAATTTTAGTCAAAAAGATGTAGAAATAAGAGGATGTTCGATTGAATGCAGAATAAACGCTGATATAACGGCAAATGCCAAAGGTACTGGTGAAATTGTATTTCTGCATATTCCCGGAGGACCTGCCGTAAGATTTGATTCATTTTTATATCAAGGTTATAAAATTCCGCCTTATTATGATTCGCTGCTTGGAAAACTAATTATTCAGGCAAATACAAGAGAAGAAGCTATAAGAAAAATGAAAGCTTCACTATGTGAGCTTGTTATAGAGGGTACAGGAAATAATATTAACAAACAAATTGATATATTAAGCGATAAGGATTTCTGTGCCGGAGAATATTACACTAATTTTATGGAGAAGAGAGGTTAGGCCATGCTTAATAAGGGACTTTTTAAACAACCTAAAAACGAGCTTGAAAAAGGCGGCAGAATGCCTAAAAACCCCGTTTCCGAACAAGGAACAGAGCTTACGAGCCAATGTCCTAGCTGTAATCTTAAAACTCCAGTGACAACTCTGCTTGATAATTTTAATGTATGCAGCTGCGGTTATCATTTCCAGCTTAACGCACGTCAGCGTATAGACTTTATCGCTGATGAAGGAAGTTTTTGTGAAATGTTTGATAACTTGGAAAGCGTGGATATAATCTCTTTTCCGGGCTATACAGGCAAGTTAAAAAACGCAAAACTTGCAAGCAAGGAACGCGAAGCCGTTATATGCGGAACAGCTGAAATAAGTGAAAATAAATGCGCGCTTTTTGTAATGGAGTCGGGCTTTATGATGGGTAGCATGGGAAGCGTGGTAGGAGAAAAAGTAACGAGACTGTTTGAATATGCTACTGAAAACAAACTTCCCGTTGTAGGATATACAGTATCCGGCGGAGCCAGAATGCAGGAAGGGATAATTTCATTAATGCAGATGGCAAAAACAAGCGGGGCTGTAAAAAGACACAGCGATAAGGGCGGATTTTATTTGGCGG
>JAAZOI010000203.1 GCA_012797825.1 Eubacteriaceae bacterium
CATGTGCCAACAACAGTGCTTGCGCAGGTGGACGCAAGCATAGGCGGAAAAACGGCCGTAAACACTGGCGCGGGTAAAAACATGATAGGCACAATTTATCATCCGAATTTCGTGCTTTGCGATACTTCGATGCTGCAAACATTATCAGGTGAAGCTTATTACGAAGGTTTTGCCGAAATTATAAAATACGCCCTTATATGTGATAAGGAGCTGTTTGAATATCTTGAAAATACTGATATTTTTCAAATTAGAAATAATATTGCAACAGTAATAACCAAATGCGTAAAACATAAAGCGGATATTGTCGCATATGATGAAGCTGATAATAACGAGCGGTTAAAGCTGAACTTCGGGCACACCATAGCCCACGCTATTGAGAAATATTACGGCTATAAAATATATTCGCATCCGCGCGCAGTGGGCATAGGTTTGTATTCAACTGTCTTAATTTGTGAAAACGAAGGCATATGCAAACAAGGAACAGCACAAAGGATAAAGACCTTGCTTAAGAAATTCTCGCTTGAATATAAAATGCCGCAGATTGCGTCAGAAGATTTTTATACAATAATAGCTAACGATAAAAAGTTTTCATCAGGCGGACTGAAAGAAACAGTAATTACAGATATAGGGCAAAGCAAAATAATATTACTTGACGATAGTAAAATAAAAAACATCGCAGAAAAATATTTAAAGGAACTTAAATGAGAGTAATTGAAGTAAAACCCGTTAAGCTTAAAGGCACAATTAAAATACCGCCGTCTAAAAGCTACGCTCACAGAGCTGTTATATGCGCGTCATTATCTAACGGAATATCAACAATTAGCAACGTCATGCTTTCCGATGATGTGATGGCTACAATAAAAGCAATGGAATCTCTGGGCGCGAACATTAATTACATATCGGAAGATGTGCCGGATTTTTTTACTCTCGTAATTAAGGGAAGTTATCCTTTAAAAGTAAAAAACAACATAATAAACTGCCGCCAAAGCGCAAGCACACTTCGTTTTACTATTCCGCTCGCGCTTACGACCAATGAAAAAATAACGTTTACCGCCAACGGAAGATTAATAGAACGTCCGCTTGACGATTATTATAAAATATTTGACAGTAAAAAAATACTGTACCAAAACAATAACGGGCTGCTGCCTTTAATTGTTGAGGGAATGCTTAAAAGCGGAGTGTACAGAGCCGATACGCACATAACGTCCCAGACTATATCGGCGCTTTTAATGACTCTTCCGCTGCTTGAAGGGAATTCAAAAATAAAAACGCAGGGTCCGCTTTCAAGCAAAGATTACATAAGCATGACAATGGACATAATGAGTAAAGCGGGAGTGGCCGTAAGATTTGATAACAACACCAGAGAATTTTTAATAAGAGGCGACCAAAAATATAATCCGTTAGAGTACACGGTGGAAGCAGACTTTTCCTCAGCGTCTTTCTGGCTTTGCGTAGGCGCGATGGGCTGCGACGTAGTATGCAACGGGCTTGATCTTCATTCAAAACAGGCGGACAAGGCTCTTTTGGCTTATTTATCCGCCGCTGGCGCCAAAATTATGAAAAACAGTGAAGGCATAGTAATACGCGCAGACGGAGGGCTTGCTCCGTTTAAGATAAATATTGACGCAACGCCTGATTTGCTTCCCGCCGCAGCGGTGCTTGCGTGCAGCATAAAAGGGCTTTCGCAGATAACAGGGTTAAGGCGTCTTAAGTTTAAGGAATCGGACAGGATAAAAACTACAATAAGTATGATAAACGGTCTAGGCGGAGACATAGTGGAAATATCCGACGGGCTTATTATAAGAGGAACAGGAAGCCTTGAAGGCGGCATGGTGCATACCGCTAACGACCACAGGATAGCGATGGCCGCCGCGACAGCATCTGTTATTAGCAAAAAAAGCGTTATTATCTCTTACGCTGACTGCGTGGGAAAATCGTATCCGCAGTTTTGGGACGATTTAAGAAGAGCCGGAGGAAAAATTGAAGAGTACTACATGGGCAGGTGACGCCCTTAGAATCGAAGTGTTCGGCGCAAGCCACGATAAAAACGTGGGCTGCACGCTATACGGAATGCGTAAAGGCGTAAAAATTGACTAGAACTTAATTGACGATATTATGAAAAAACGCTCGCCGAAAAGCGCGCTTGGCAGCGGCAGAGCCGAAGACGACGAATACGAAATAACAAAAGGCGTACTAGACGGGTACACAACGGGCGGAGAAATTGAGATAACAATAAAAAACAAAGACGTAAGAAAATCTGATTATGAGAATATTAAACATATTCCGCGCCCTTCGCACGCCGATTATGCATCGTATGTTAAATACGGAGTAATCCCCTCGGGTGGAGGGATGTTTTCTGCGCGTATGACCGCCCCCGTAACCGTTGCGGGCGTGATATGCGAAGCATACCTTAAAAGCCTTGGAATAACTGTAGGCGCAAGGCTTAAAACAGCGGGGGATATACGCGATGATGAGATAAACTACGCCGATGTTAATAAGGATTTGCTTGATAAGCTTAACAGTATGACTATTCCGATGATAAATTCAAAGTCGGCTGATAAAATACCCGCATTTATAGAAAAACTTCGCAAAGATAAAGATTCCTCAGGCGGGGCTGTGCAATGCTTTGTAGCAGGAATGCACGCAGGGCTGGCAGACGGACTGTTTGGGAGTATTGAAGCGAAAATAAGCGAGCTTATATATTCAATACCCGCCGTAAAAGCGGTGTCATTCGGTTTGGGACAAGATTTTGAAAAGTCATACGCAAATGAAGTTAACGATGAGTTTTATTATGATGAAAATAAAAAAGTTAAAACATATACAAACAACACAGGGGGAATACTCGGAGGAATATCATCGGGTATGCCGATTGTAATTAACGTTGTCTTTAAACCTGCGCCTTCAATAGAAAGACCACAGAGAACAGTGGACTTGAAAACGGGCGAAAATACGGAAATTACCGTTAACGGAAGACACGACGTGCTTATAGCTTTAAGAGGGCTGCAGGCGGTGCGCGCTTATGTGTGCATCGCTATTGCCGATATGATGCTTAGTTGTAAAAAAGATAAGACTGATGTAGAAAATCTAAGATATGAGATAGACTTGCTTGACGCGCAGCTTGCGGAGCTGTTCAATAAAAGGCTTAACACCGCCGCTAAAATAGGCGAGATAAAAAAGCTCAGAGGGCTGGAAACGGTAGATAAAAGCAGAGAATATCAAGTAATAAATAACGCGCTTTTTTATGCTGATGAAGACAACAAGCCTTTCGTTAAAGAATATATAAAACACATTATTTCTCTTTCCACAAAAAAACAAAAGCCTGAATTTAAAAGGCTTTGCCTTATCGGAAAAAACATAGATTACTCGCTCTCTCCGTTAATTCACGGCATAATGCTTGACTGCAAAAAAATATCAGGCGCATACACTTTGTGCGATATGGAAAATTTCGAACTTGACAGGTTTTTTGAGGATTTTGCTTATGACGGAGCGAATGTGACAATACCTTATAAAACAGATGTTATGAAATATTGCGATCGTATTAGTGATGAGGCAAGAGCTATAGGCGCGGTAAATACTATAGTTAAAAAAGACGGGCTATTGCATGGCTATAATACGGATGCGTACGGGTTTGAAAAATTGCTTGATATAAATAAAATTGATGTTTCGGGCAAAACCGCCGTTATACTCGGCTCGGGCGGCGCGCAAAACGCAGTGAGATACGCTCTTATAAAAGCGGGAGCAAATGTAATCACTGCAAGCAGAAACAATAAAGGAGACGGTATTATCAGCTACATTGAGCTTAAAAACATTGAAAAAATAAACTGCTTAATAAACGCGACTCCTTTAGGCAGCGGAAAGCTTAAGGATTTCTGTCCCGCGGATGATGATACTATATGCAAAAGCGATGTGATAATCGATTTAAACTACAGTCCGTATTACAGCGTACTTTTAAAAAAAGGACTTGATAAAGGCAAGAAATGCGTAAACGGAATTGATATGCTAATTTATCAGGCGATTTTAGCGGAACGCATATTTTTGGGAATAAACGCAGAGGATTTATACGAAAAAATAAAGACTGAAATAACAAAATCTATAAACAGGGAAAGCATATGAAAAAACTGCTTGTATTAAACGGACCAAATATAAATATGACTGGTATAAGAGAAAAAGACATTTACGGAAGCGCAAGCTATACAGAGCTTGTAAGCATGATTAAAAAATGGTGCAGTGAAGCGGGATTTAAAGCGGATGTGCACCAGAGCAATTATGAAGGAAAGCTTATTGACATTATCCAGAAAAGCGAGAGAAAAGGCTATAGCGGTATTATCATAAACCCGGGCGCGTACAGCCATTACAGCATTGCTATTCTGGACGCGCTGCTGTGCGTAAGCATACCCAAAATTGAAGTGCATATAAGCGACGTTGCAAACCGAGAAGACTTTCGCAAAAACCTTATAACGGCCAAAGCTTGCAACAGCGTTATTTCAGGTAAAGGCTATGAGGGCTACAGGCTTGCAATTAATGAGATTTCAAAGTTATTATAAATAATCAGCATTAGTCTGCATCTGATCTTTTTCGTTTGAATCTATAGTCTTATTTATTCATTTTTATTGTGTTAAAGTTATTTAATTTGCGTTTATCATATAAGAGACAAAGAGATATAAAAAAAGTAACTATAACACTTATCATTAATCACTTCTTTAACTATATTACAAATTTTAACACTTATATATCAGATAAATATTAAATTACATAGCAGTTGATTATTGTGTTAATATAATAAATGAAAAAGCAAATTAAGTACGGTAGATAAATCAGGTATTATGATTAGACACAGCATCTCAGTAAGAAATTTAATAGAGTTTGTTTATTCGGCAGGCGATATCGATAACCGATACACAAGTGTTCTTCGCGCAAAAGACGGCATTGTCGCGCACCAATATGTGCAGAAAGGCTACGGCGCAGGCGCGAAAGCGGAAGTCAGCGTATCATATACGGATGTGTTTGATGATGTTGAGCTGATACTTTCAGGCAGAATTGACGGACTTTTTATCGATACAGATAACAAAGTAACTATAGACGAGATAAAAAGTACCTCTAAAGATATTATCGAGCTTGAAGCGCCTGCGGATATTCACCTGCTTCAGGTGAAATTTTACGCGTTTATGTATGCGTATGAAAATAGCGTTGAACAGATAAGCGTAATGATTACTTATATAAACCCTCTTGATAAAACTACTAAAATCTTTAATTTCACATATGACATTCCGAAGCTTCAAAAAGAAGTTATCGATGTTATTTTACTCTACCTTGACTATCTCAGAAAAATCAACTTTATAAAACAAAACAAGGATGAAAGCATCAATAATCTTAGCTTTCCGTTTACGTTTCGAAAAGGTCAGAGAAACATAGTAAAAAATGTTTACAAGACGCTTACGGAAAATAAAAACCTGTTTCTGCACGCTCCCACGGGCAGCGGAAAAACTCTTTCGGTGTTGTTTCCGAGCCTAAAATATATTGCAGGCAAAGACGTCAAGATATTTTATTTATCAAGCAAAGGCACGCAGAAAAACGCCGCCGCAGAAGCCGTTAGCATTCTTGCAAACAACGGACTTTGCGTAAAGACGGTTATTATCGACGCTAAAGAAAAAGTTTGCCCGAATGATAAAGTCAGCTGCAACCCCGAAGATTGCGAATATGCGCGCGGCTATTACGATAAAATAAAAGAAATAATTTATAAGCTGCTTCAAAGTAACGATATGATTACAAGAGAGGTGCTGGCGGCTTACGCCGAGGAGCATAAAGTATGCCCGTTTGAGCTGAGCCTTGATATCAGCTTATTCTGCGACATTATCATATGCGATTAC
>JAAZOI010000204.1 GCA_012797825.1 Eubacteriaceae bacterium
AATCATGAAGCTTGTTATCGTATGAAAGCAAGTCTTCTACGAGTTTAGGCGTTTTAAACAACTCATCACGAAGATGTGCATATTTTTCTTTGCTTAAATTTTTAGTAAGAAGTCCAAAATGCAACGAAAGAGCGTAAAAGCACACAAGCTGTGTGACATAAGCTTTTGTTGAAGCGACTGCTATTTCAGGTCCTGCCCATGTGTACATTACATCATCTGCCGCTCTTGCTATAGAGCTTCCCTGAACGTTGCTTATTGCAAGCACGCGTGCGCCTTTTTGCTTTGCAAGTTCCAGCGCTGCAAGGCTGTCTGCCGTTTCACCTGACTGGCTTACTATTATCATAAGGTTATTTTTATCTATTATTGGTTCTCGATAGCGAAATTCGGAAGCTATATCGCATTCTACGGGGATACGCGAATACTTTTCAATAAGGTATTTGCCTACAAGCCCCGCGTGATATGCTGTTCCGCACGCTACAATATAAATTTTATTGTATTTATTCAAATCATCTTTTGTTATCTTTACATCGCCTAAAGATACATAATCTTTATCCTGCATAATTCTTGAAAGCATTGTTTTTCTTATGCCTTCAGGCTGTTCATGTATTTCTTTTAACATAAAATGTTCGTATCCGCCTTTTTCGGCATCTTCCGCATTCCATGTAACGTTAAATATTTCTATTTCTTTTTCATTATCTTTGTTGTCAATTATTTTAACTCCGTCTTTTGTACATACGGCAATTTCATCATTTTCCATTAAGTACACTTCTCTGGTATAAGCTAAGACCGCAGGAATATCGGATGCAAGGAAAGTTTCTCCTTTGCCAATGCCTACTATCAGAGGACTGTTTTTGCGAATGCCTATTATTTTATCGGGCTCATTTTTGCACATTATGGCAAGAGCGTATGAACCTTTTATTATTTTAGTCATTTTCTTAACTGCAGCAACCAAATCGCCTTCATAAAGTTCGTCAAGCAAATGAGCCAAAACTTCCGTGTCTGTCTGAGAAGCAAAATGGTAACCGTTTTTATACAGTTTTTCTTTTAGCTCAAGATAGTTTTCTATTATACCGTTGTGAACAACCGTAATAGTTGAATTTTCGTTCGAATGAGGATGAGAGTTGACGTCAGACGGTTCACCGTGGGTTGCCCATCTTGTATGGCCTATGCCTATAGTGCTTTTTATAGGGGATGATTTAATATCATCTTCCAGCACTTTTAATCTTCCTTTAAATTTTCTTATATATATATTTTTATCTTTTAATGCGGCCAGACCCGATGAGTCATAGCCTCTGTATTCCAGTTTTTTCAGCCCTTGCAACAGAACGTCAGTGCATTGTCTGTCGCCTATGTATCCTACTATTCCGCACATATTTCCTCCTAAAAATAAAAAATCCGCAAAACAACGCGGAAATGCATACGTATTCATTTTTTTGTACACACTTAAACATTGCAGGCCGGTTTTGTACTTACAATTGCTTGTAAGTTTTGTGCCGCCTGTAAAGACTTAATGTCTAAGCCTTTGGAGCATCCGCCGAATATTTCGATAAACTCCAAACCTCGTCAACTCAAAATGAGTCCCGGCGCTATAATCAAATATTGATTATTTACTTATTATTATTTAATTGTAAAAAGATTATTATAACCTCCTTCTTTACTATTTTGTTACATTATAACACAGATGTAAAAAAATGCAATATTTGTGTATTTTATGACAATATTAATATATGATAATTTTTACCAAAAGATATCTTTTGCAGATAAATATGGTAAAATAAAATGCGTTAGCAAAATATAAGAGGAAAAAATTGACAGATAATATAAAAATATGTTTTTTTGAACCTGTTTACAGCAGCGAAAGTAAAATACTTATTCTGGGCACAATGCCCTCGGTGATGAGTGTAAAAAACGGATTTTACTATTCGCATCCGCAGAATATTTTCTGGCGCGTTATGACAGAGGTGCTAGGCGAGCAGAAAGCGCCCCAAAGCCCGGAAGAGAAAAGGAATATGATGCTGAAACACGATATTGCTATCTGGGATGTGCTGTACTCATGCGAGATAAAAAACTCATCTGACGCAAGTATTAAAAAACCTGTCGCTAACAATTTAGAATTGGTAATAAAAAACAGCAAGATATCCGCGGTGTTTACAACGGGTAAGACTGCGGAGAAATTATACAATAAATTATGCTACAATAAAACGGGAATAAAAAGCATTAACCTGCCTTCGACGAGCCCGGCTAACAGAGGCAATTATAATTATGAGCAAACGGTTGAGCATTATAAGGTAATACTTAATTATTTATAAAAAGGAGCAAGCAAATGATAACAATAACAATGCAAAATGAAAAACAAATTAAAATTAAACTTTACCCGGAGTATGCGCCGATAACGGTTGATAACTTTATAAAGCTGGCGAACGAGAAATTTTATGATAATCTTACTTTTCACAGAGTAATAAAAGGTTTCATGATTCAGGGCGGGTGCCCGAAAGGCAACGGAACAGGAGGACCCGGCTATACCATTAAAGGCGAGTTTTCAAAAAACGGCGTTGATAATCCGTTAAAGCATAAAAGAGGCGTTATATCAATGGCGCGTTCCCAGAGCCCGGATTCGGCGGGAAGTCAGTTTTTTATTATGCACGCAGACGCACCTCATCTTGACGGGCTTTACGCCGCGTTCGGAGAAGTTATCGAGGGTATGGATGTTGTAGACAAGATAGCGGAGACCAGAGTTGATTACTCAGACAAGCCGCTTATACCGCAAACAATAAAGAGTATAGTATATACAAAAGACGAAGAATAAAATATAGTATAAGTAAAACCGCTTTTAAAGCGGTTTTATTTTATTATAAAATATGTCTTATTAGAAATATCAATATATTTCATTATATGGTATAATTATAAAATTAACAAATATGACAAATTAAGGATTACTATAATGAACGAACTATTATCTTCACTAAATGAACAACAGGCAGCGGCTGTAATAAATACAGAAGGAGCAATGCTTATACTTGCCGGAGCAGGAAGCGGAAAAACAAGGACTATAATACATAAAATAGCATATATTTTGCAGCAAAATAAAGCATACCCAAGCGAAATTTTGGCACTTACGTTTACAAATAAAGCGGCCGGCGAAATGAAAGACAGAATTTATAATATGGGCATATCTGATGCGCAAAGCATATGGATGTCTACGTTTCATTCAATGGGTGCGCGCATTTTGCGTCAGCATGCCCCTTTAATAGGCTATACTTCCGATTTTGTAATATACGATGAAGACGACAAGAAAAAATTAATAAAAGACTGCTTAAAGCAGCTTGAGTATAATAACACCGATATTAATTTCGCAAGATATATATCATACGCAAAAGAAAACAGATTAAGCCCTTTGGAGTTTGCTAAAATTCAATCGCAGTTTACAAACAATGCAAAACTTATTTCTGAAGTTTATGCATTGTATGAAAGAAAACTCAAAGAATATAACGCAATGGATTTTAACGATTTGCTTTCAAATTTAGTTTTGCTTTTCGAAGAAAGGCAGGATGTACTTAATTACTACCAGCAAAAATTTAAATATATTTTAATAGACGAATATCAGGACACAAATCATGTTCAGTATCTTATAACAAAAATGCTTGCAGGAGTGCATAATAACATCTGCGTTTGCGGCGATGACGACCAAAGCATTTACGCGTTTCGAGGCGCGGATATTAAAAACATACTTGAATTTGAAAGAGATTACCCCAGTGTTAAAACAATAAGGCTTGAGCAGAATTACAGAAGCACTCAAAATATTATCGGAGCGTCAAATGATGTTATTTCCAATAATTCGCAGAGGAAAGGCAAGACGCTGTTTACAGAGAACGCAGCAGGCGAAAAAATTAAGTTCAGACATTGCTATGACGGAAGGGAAGAAGCAAGATATATTTGCAGTGAAATAGAAAAACAAAATCAAAGCGGCATAAGTTTTTCACAAATGGCAATATTATACAGGACAAACGCTCAAAGCCGTATATTTGAAGAGATGCTTCTATCCGCAATGATTCCGTACAGGCTTATAGGCGGCATTAAATTTTATGAAAGAGAAGAAATAAAAGACATACTCGCATATCTTAAGCTTGCCGTAAATCCGCAGGATAATATAAGCTTCATGCGGATTGTAAACACTCCTAAAAGAAGTCTGGGTAATGTTGCTGTGCAAAAAATAGATGAATTCGCGCAGTTTAAATCGTGCAGTATGCTTAACGCATTAAGCTATTATAAGGAAATTCCGAGCCTATCGCCTAAAGCTAAAAGCGGCGCGGAAGAATTATATAATATAATTTCAAATATACAGCAATCAATATCTGAAAATACTAGCATTGGAGCAATAACCAAAAAGCTTATAGACGATTTAAAATATTATGATTATTTAAGCTCAAGACCTGATACTACGGAGCAAAAAACAGAAAATATTAATGAGCTTATTGCTTCAATGTACGAATTTGAGAAAAGCAGTGATGAGGTAGGGCTTGCATCATATTTGCAGCATGTTTCGTTAATATCGGCAATAGACGAAGGCGCGGACAAGACAGAGGGTGTGAGCTTAATGACTGTTCACAATGCCAAAGGACTTGAGTTTGACACTGTATTTTTAGCGGGGATGGAAGACGGTATTTTTCCTCATTTCGGTTCCATTATGGAAGGTAATGACGAAGAGGAACGCAGATTATGCTATGTAGGGATGACTAGGGCGAAAAGAGCGCTTTACATAACAGCGGCTAAAGAACGAATGGTAAGAGGAAGATTTGACAGGCTGATGATATCTCGTTTTGTATTTGAGATAGATAAAAAATACATAGACGAAATGGGCAAAAATGCTTTGTATACAATCGAGAAAAATAAAAATATGAATGCTATTGAAAGCGAAGCGATAACATACGGAATAGACGGTTTTTCTTATGATAAACCAATTGGCACTAAACAGAACGGATACGCAAAAACTAATATATCGTCATATAAAGAAAGCAGCGAAATAGTTAAAAAATCAGGCAGCAACATTAATGATTTAAACGCCGGGGACAAGATAAAGCATGATTTATTCGGTTTAGGCACAATAATATCAGTTAAGGGACAAGGTGAGGAACAGATTTTGCAGGTTGCGTTTGTTAACGCCGGCATAAAAAATTTACTTAAAGCATACGCACCAATTACAAAGGTTTAAGAGGGAAACTTATGGCTGACGATATCTATAAGCAAATAGATAAACTTAGAAGAGAGATAAATTATCACAACGATCAGTATTATTTATCCGATGACCCACAGATAAGCGACTTTGAATACGACGCGCTTATGCGGCAGTTAATTGAGCTTGAAGACAAGTATAATTATCATTCACCTGATTCTCCAAGTGTAAAAGTCAGCGGGGGAGTGCTCGAAGAATTTGAAAAAGTAAGACATAAAACAGTTCAGCTAAGCCTTGCGAACGCATTTAATGAAACGGAATTAAGAGAGTTTGACGCGCGTATTAAGAAAAGCGTGAGTAATTATTCTTACTGCGCGGAATATAAATTCGACGGGCTTAGCGTTATTATAGAATACCAAAACGGAAAGCTTGTGCAAGGCGCAACAAGAGGGGACGGAGTAATAGGCGAGGACATTACGCAAAATATAAAAACAATTAAATCCCTTCCCAAAAGCATTGAATTCAAAAATAATTTAATTATTCGCGGGGAAGTTATAATAAAAAAAGAAGATTTTATTAAGCTTAATCTGCAGAGGGAAAAAGAAAATCTTTTCAAATTCGCAAATCCCAGAAACGCAGCTGCAGGCTCACTGCGCCAGTTGGATTCAAAGATCACGAAATCACGTCCGCTTGATATATTTATTTTTAATGTGGATATAATTGAGGGCAAGCAGTTTAACAGCCATATGGAAATGCTGGCGTTTATAAAAAGTTTAGGATTTAATGTAAGCAAAGCGGAGAAAAAAGAAAATATTAATCAAGTTATAGAATTTTGCGATAAAATGGCAGAAAAACGGGAAGAGCTTGATTATGAAATAGACGGGCTTGTATTTAAAATAGATGAAATAAATTTAAGGAACATTCTCGGAAGCACATCTAAAAATCCGAGATGGGCAATAGCTTATAAGTTTCCCGCAGTACAGAAGCAGACAAAAATAAAAGATATTACCATACAGGTTGGCAGAACCGGTGTTTTAACCCCTGTCGCGGAGCTTGAGCCTGTAGAAATTAGCGGCTCGGTAGTTGCAAGGGCGACTCTTCATAACGAGGATTACATCAAACAAAAAGATATAAGAGTGGGCGATATGGTATTCGTGCGCAAAGCGGGAGAAATAATACCTGAAGTTGTAAGCGTTGATTTTGATAAAAGAGATAATAACTCAAAAGAATTCCTGTTTCCTTCAAAATGCCCAGTATGCGGATACGATGTTGCTAAACAGGAAGATATGGCCGCTGTAAAATGCTCAAATATTTCCTGCCCCGCGGCATCACTGCGAAGGGTTATACATTTTTGCAGCAGGGACGCTATGAATATTGAAGGCATGGGGCAGGCAATTGTTACCGCTATGTTTAATAATAATCTAATAAGCGATGTATCGGATATATATTATCTGAAAGATAAAAAAGAAGAGATTATATCTCTAGATAAAATGGGAAAAAAATCAACGGAAAATATTCTTGACGCTATAGAGAAATCAAAATCGAACGATTTAAATAAATTAATTTTTGCTTTGGGCATACCATTAATCGGTCAGAGAGGCGCAACACTAATTGCAAATCAATACAAAGATATTGATAATATAATTGACGCAAAGCAGGAAGATTTATCGCAGATACCCGAAATAGGCGAGAAAATGGCTTATGAAATTGTGCATTATTTTAAAGATAAAGACCATATCGCGATAATAAATTCACTCAAGACCGCAGGCGTTAACACAAAGAAGTTAAATAATGATAGCAATAATGTAAGCGATATATTTAAAGATAAAACTTTTGTGCTTACGGGAACGCTAAAGGGGTATGCAAGGAATGAAATTAAGGATATAATAGAAAAAATGGGCGGCAAAGTATCATCTTCAGTATCCGCTAAAACTGAATATGTAGTAGCCGGAGAAAGCCCGGGAAGCAAATACGATAAAGCGCAAGAGCTTAATATAAAAATAATAAATGAAGAAGAATTTAATGACTTAATGAAAGGAACCATAAAGTAATGCAAATCAGTTTATCGGATGTTGAGTATTTAGCGGAGCTGAGCCGGCTTGAGTTTTCGGATGAAGAGGCAGCTAAAATGCAAAAAGATTTAAGCAGCATTATTGATTACGTCAATAAGCTGAATGATATTAAAACGGAAGACATTGCGGCAAAAGAGCATATATTGAATTTGTCAAATGTATTAAGACAGGATATTGTTATGCAGAGCCTGTCAAATGAAGAAGCTCTTAAAAACGCTTACGACAGTGAGGAGAATTATTTCAAAGTTCCTCAGCTTATGGAGGACGAATAATATGAAGTTATGCGATATGTCAATATATGAACTAAGCGAGATGCTCGATAAAAAAGAAGTAAGCTCTGTTGAGATTTCAAAAGATGTTTTATCCCGCATAAGTAAGGTTAAGGATATTTGCGGAGGATATTTAACCGTACTTGATGAAAATGTGATACTTGACAAAGCTAAAGAAGCGGACAGCAGAATAAGTGATAATAAAAGAAAAAGCAAAATAGACGGAATACCTTACGCGCTTAAAGATAATATGTGCACAAAAGGCATTGCCACAACTTGTGCTTCTAAAATTCTTGAAAATTTTATACCGCCATACGATTGCACGGTATATGAGCATTTAAGCAATGCGGGCGGAGTGCTTGTAGGCAAATGCGATATGGATGAATTCGCGATGGGCTCTACTACAGAAAACTCGGCGCTCGGATGCACAAAAAATCCGTGGGATGTAAATAAGGTTGCGGGCGGATCATCGGGCGGCAGCGCTGCAGTGGTATCAAGCGGACAAGCAATATTTGCGCTGGGTTCAGATACGGGCGGCTCAATAAGACTGCCATCCAGTTTCTGTGGAGTGAGCGGTATTAAGCCGACTTATTCGGCAGTGTCAAGATACGGACTTGTAGCGTTTGCGTCATCACTTGACCAGATAGGGCCAATAACAAAGGATGCCAGAGACGCGGCGATAATACTTGATGAAATTGTAAGATACGATAACAAAGACAGCACATCTGTAATGGTTATGGCTGATTATTATAAAAACCTGACCGGCAATATAAAGGGCATGAAAATAGGCATTGACATGGCTCATTATGACGGGCTTAATGCTGAGGTTAAGGATGCCGTATTTACGGCGCTTGATGATTATAAAGCGTTAGGATGCGAAATAGTTGATTTGTCATTTTCTCATAATGATATCGCCCTTTCAGCTTATTACATTATCAGTTCCGCTGAAGCGAGCAGCAACCTTGCGCGTTTTGACGGTGTTAAGTACGGCATGAGAATACAGGGCGGCGATATTATAGATACATACGTAAAGACGCGCAGCGAAGGATTCGGAAGCGAAGTTAAAAGGCGAATAATGCTCGGAACGTTTGTGCTCAGCAGCGGGTATTATGACGCTTATTATAAAAAAGCGTTAAAAGCGAGGTCTGTAATTAAAAATAATTATGACGAAGCGTTTAAAAAGTGCGATATAGTTATTTCACCGACAGCGGTTTCGGGAGCTTTTGAGCGAGGCAGAAAAACACAAAGCCCAACTGAAATTTATTTATCTGATATATATACGGTAACGGCAAATATAGCAGGCATACCTGCAATGAGCATACCATGCGGGTTCACTAAAGAAGGTATGCCGATAGGGTTGCAGATAGCCGCGAATTCGTACTGCGAGCAGACCATATTAAACGCTGCTTTTGCGTACCAGAACAGCACTAACTTTCATAAACAGCAGCCGAATTTAGTAAAGGAGGCTAAGTAAAATGAAATATGAAATGGTCATAGGACTTGAAATACATGTAGAGCTGGGAACAAAAAGCAAGATATTTTGTTCATGCTCCACTCAATTCGGAAATAAACCAAACACAAATGTGTGCCCGGTATGTCTGGGTATGCCCGGAGTGCTTCCGGTATTAAATGAAAAGGTTGCGGAATACGCAGTAAAAGCGGGGCTTTCGTTAAACTGTGAAATTGCGAAATTCTCAAAGCTTGATAGGAAAAACTATTTTTATCCAGATTTGCCGAAAGCTTATCAGGTTTCTCAATATGACCTGCCGTTATGTATCGGCGGATATTTAGACGTGTCAGTGGGAGAAGAAACGACAAGGGTAGGAATAACGAGAATACACATTGAAGAAGATGCGGGCAAGCTTGTACATACGCAAGACGGCACGCTAATAGACTACAACAGGTGCGGAGTGCCTTTAATAGAAATAGTAACAGAACCTGATATAAGAAGCGCGGAGCAGGCGGTTGAATTCGCTAAAAGCGTAAGAAACATACTGCTTTACGCAAAAGTGTCCGACTGCAAAATGCAGGAAGGCTCAATGAGATTTGACGTCAACTTATCAGTACGCGAGCAGGGAGCAAAGCAGTTCGGTACCAGAACAGAAATGAAAAACCTAAGCTCGTTTAAAATGCTGCAAAAGGCTATTGAATATGAATACGCAAGACAGGTAAAAGCTGTTAAAAACGGCGAGAGAATAATACAACAGACAAGAAGATGGGATGAGACGAACAATGTAAGCGTAGTACTTAGAAGCAAAGAAAACGCGCATGATTACAGATACTTTCCCGAACCGGATCTGCTTCCCGTAGTTTTAAACGACGAGGTAATAAACAGCATAAAAACAAGCATGCCCGAAATGCCGAAAGAAAAGAAACAGAGATATATATCACAGCTTTCGCTAAGCGAATACGACGCAGGCGTGCTTACGGCTAATTCACAGCTTTGTGAGTTTTATGAGAATATATTAAAAGAATTTAATGACGCAAAAACAGCCGCAAACTGGGTAATAGTTGAGCTTATGGCTTTAATAAATAAGAGTGATACGTCAATAGAAGAAATAAAGATTACTGCAAGCAGTATGGCACAGCTTTTGAATTTTATAAAAGACGGAAAAATAAGCGGTAAGATGGCAAAAGATGTTCTTTTAGAAATGTTTGAGACAGGAAGTAGCGAAGATGAAATAGTAAAAAGCAAAGGGCTCAGCCAGATAAGCGATGCGGGAGAACTTGAAAAAATAATAGATGAAATCCTTAAAAATAATCAGGCAAGCGTTAACGATTATCACTTAGGTAAAAAGCAGGCGATGGGCTTTTTGGTAGGGCAGGTTATGAGGGCGACAAAAGGAGCAGCTAACCCGCAAAGCGTTAATGAGATACTGAATAAAAAGTTAAATAATTAAAAAAGTCAATATGTGTAGAAAACGGATTATGATGAAAATTAATATCATAGTCTGTTTTTTTATGAGTTGCAAACATTACTCTGCTGAATATTATGGCATTTATATCTAAACAATACAAATAATGGATGTAAATATTAGCACGGTTAAGTATAGTAAATTCTCATATTAATTTTAGCAGTATATAAATAAAAGCCGGCTTTATTTAATTTTCAAAGCCAGCTTAGTATTTTGTATGATAGTTTTTATTTGAAAAACTTCCGTTCAGGCTTTATAACACGAGCCTGATAATCTTTTGTCTCTTTATATATAACGCCTGATAATAACAGAAGCGATAATAAGTTTGGTATTGCCATCAAGCCGTTCATTGTATCAGCAATGTCCCAAACAAGTGTAAGTTTAGTTGTTGCTCCTATAAAAACGAAAAAACAGAACACTATTCTGTATATAATGTTTGCTATTCCCTGATCTCTTTTGTATCCTATGCCAAGACAAATAGTGCCAAGAAGCAATTCTAAAAATGAAACATAAAAGTTCTTTCCTGTTGTGGTTTCCATGCCCGGAAGAAGACCTGCCTGCAACGCCCCGGCAGATAACATTTTAAGTATTGAAAGTGTTGTAAATACAGCGCCGATAATAAGTAAGATCCAGCCGATGAAAATTACAATTTTTCTTTTTAAACTGTTTTGGTAGCTTTCCTGAATAAATTTATGTTTTTTTATTTTATTGGGATTATCCGTATAGAAGAAAAACTCAAGTGATTTTTCGCCGTAATATGACCAGCCCAGAACCGTGGAAAATGCAAAAAGTATTGAACCTACGGTTACTATAAAGCTTCCGAATGTACCCAGAGTAGTGCTGAATGCCGCTATTGTAAGATCAACTCCTGTTAAAGTATTATCCGGTGTAAGAACCCCGGATGCGGCAATTACAAGCCCTGTGATAGAACATACCACTATTGTATCAAAAAATGTGCCGGTCATGGAAATGTAGCCCTGTCTGCATGAATGGTCTGTTTTGGCTGCGGCTGCGGCAATCGGCGCTGAGCCGAGCCCCGCTTCATTGGAAAATACTCCGCGCGCAACTCCGTAACGCATAGCTTGGAGGATAACTATTCCGCCTACGCCTCCGCCTACAGCACGGAAAGAAAAAGCTTCATTAAATATCAATTTAAGACCTTCCGGTAATTGTGAAATATTCATAAGAATACAAATCAATCCGCCGACAATATAGAAAACAGCCATTATAGGAACGAATTTTTCTGTTACTCTTCCTATGCTTTTGATGCCGCCCACTATAACCAGCAGAGAAAATAAAGCAAGAATAATGCCTGTTACCCATGTTGAGACGCCGAATGTGTTTTTAACCGCCAATGCTACAGTATTCGCCTGTGTCATATTGCCTATTCCGAATGAAGCTACTACGGCAAAAAGAGAAAATAATACTGCGAGGAAGGAACCGAGAGCTTTATTTTTTAAACCGTATTTTAATGCGTACATAGGTCCGCCCGCGAAGTCGCCCCGATGCGTTTTTACTCTGAATTTGACGGCAAGAACGCTTTCGCCGTATTTTGTGGCAAGACCGAAAATAGCCGCAAACCACATCCAAAATACCGCTCCAGCTCCGCCCAAAAACATTGCCGTCGCAACACCGGCTATATTACCGGTGCCTATTGTTGCTGCAAGAGCAGTCATTAGTGACTGAAACGGAGTAATATCTCCTGCACCCGAAGATACTCTGCTTTTTTTTGAAAAAACTGATCTTATGGCATAACCAAGATTTAAAAGAGGTTTAAACCCTAAGATAACCATTAAATAAATACCAGTCCCGACTAAGAAAAATAACATTATGGGACCCCAGATAAAGCTGTTGACTTTGCTTACAAGTGATGAAAAATCCATTATGTACCCCTTTGAGCTAATAAAATAATCATTATTATATAATAGATAATAAAACGAACAAACACAATAGAAATAAAATATAATTTTTACAATTCAATTAAATTTGAAATTAAATTTGTATTAAAAATAAAATTAAATTAAATTACGGCAATATGTTTTTTCTAATTGATATAAAATTTATTTAAGTTAAAATAATAATAAATAATATACGGAGGTATTTTTAATGATTTATGAGTTGAGAATTTACACAATAGCGCAAGGCAAAGAAAAAGCTCTTAATGACAGATTTAAAAATGTCACATTAGATTTATTTAAAAAATATGGAATTAATGTATGTGATTTTTGGACGGATTTGAAAGGCGAAAAACTTTATTATATCTGCTCGTTTGAAAATGAACAAAAAAGAGAAGAAATATGGAACAGTTTTAAAGCTGACAAGGACTGGATTAAAGCTAAAAGCGATTCCGAGGTTAACGGCTCGCTTACTGAAAAAGTGGAATCAATACTGCTTAAAAGAGTTGATTACATAAAACCTGAATGGAAATAAAAAATGCCTGCGCAAGCAGGCTTTATTTTTAATATTTAAACCACCTTTGCAAATACTATGCAATATGGTGAGAGTATGAATTCTATTAAAAAAATTTATTATCCCGAAATATTTCAGGGAAAATATAAAAAGAAAAATTATTTTGAAGGCTGGTATTTTAAAAATATTGATAAAGCAAAAGAAAATGCTTTAGCAGTAATTCCGGGTGTATCGTTTGGAAAACGCAACGATGACGCTTACTGCTTTATTCAGATATTAAATAAAAGCGATGATAAAACATATTATATAAAGTTTAATATAAATGAGTTTAAATATAATGAAAATCATTTTGAAATAGAAATAGGAAATAATTATTTTTCAGCGGAGAAAATGCGTCTTGATATATGCAATGATGATGTATGTATAAAAGGTATTTTAAGATTTGATAATATTTTGCAGATTAAAAAAACTACTTTTAGACCCGGAATAATGGGTCCGTTTTCGTTTATTCCTTTTATGGAATGTTATCACGGAATAGTAAATATTCATCATGAAATAAAAGGTCGTATTGAATATAACGGTAAAGTCATAGATTTTGATAAAGGTTATGGATATATTGAAAAAGATTGGGGAAGAAGCTTTCCAAGTTCGTGGATATGGGTTCAATCAAACCATTTTTATAAAGAAGATGCTACCGTTATGTTTTCGATAGCGAAAATACCGTTTATGAAGAAATGCTTTACCGGTTTTATTTCTTTTCTAAGAGTAAAAGATACAATATATTATTTTGCAACTTATACTAATGCTAAAATAAAAAAGCTGGATATTTTAGACAATAAACTTGATTTAATCATCTCGGATAAGGATTATATATTTGAATTACATGCCGAAAACTCTTCAGGCGGTTTATTAAAAGCTCCCCAAAAAGGGGAGATGGTACGACAAATTTATGAAAGCATAGACGCCAAAGTCAGAGTTATTCTTAAAGATAAAAAAGGAAAATTACTTTTTGAAGGGGAAGGAACTAACGCGGGGATGGAAGTTATGTGCAATAAGGATGAATTTAGTAATTTATAAAAAAAAGATGTCTGAATATGTCAGACATCTTTATATGAGATTGAAGTTTATTGTCTAAAGAACGCTGTCGCCTTCTTCTCTGCTGCGAATACGTATCGCTCTTTCCACATTGCTTATAAAAATTTTACCGTCTCCTACATGGTCTGTTCTGCAAGTCTTTATTATAGCGCTTACAATTTCATCCACTCTTTCATCAGGCACTACTATCATAAGCATTACTTTTGGGAGTACGTTTAAGAAAACTTCACTGCCGCGGTAATACTCTGTCCAGCCTTTTGTAGCCCCGCAGCCCATAACCTGAGTTATAGTAAGACCTTTAATATTTATCTGATTCAGGGTTTCTTTTATCTCATCTAATTTAGCGGGCTGAATTATAGCTTCTATTTTTTTCATTTAATACCTCCATTAGTCCATTCCCAAGAATGACGGATACGCATTCTCGCTATGTTCGCATATATCAAGCCCTTTGCTTTCTTCGTTAGATGATACTCTGATTTTCATCGTTTTGTCGATTACTTTTATTATAACGAACGTACCGACGCCGGCGAGCAAAACAGCTATTGCTATGCCAATTAATTGTACCACAAATAAATGAATATCACCATATATTAATCCGTTCCATTGCGCAGAAGAATTAATAGCTTTTTGAGCGAAAAGCCCGGTTGCTATGCATCCCCAAACGCCTCCTACACCGTGGCATCCGAAAGCGTCAAGCGCATCGTCATATCCGAATTTACTTTTTATAGTGCTTAATGCGAAATAACAAATCGGGCTGGCAATCGCTCCGATTAAAGCAGCTGACCAAACAGGCACAAATC
>JAAZOI010000205.1 GCA_012797825.1 Eubacteriaceae bacterium
CAATATCCCGCTCACAAGATTTTGTGAGATGAGTTCATTCGCGCCGGCGAAATTAATGGGTTTTGACACAGGAATAATAGCAGAAGGCGAGGACGCGAATTTAATTATTGCGGATATAGAAAATTTGTATAAAATAGATAAGAATGCCTTTATATCCAAAAGCAATAACACACCATTCAACGGATATGAAGTATGCGGAAAAGTATTGCAAACTTTTGTAAAAGGAGTAAAAAAATATGATAGCGGACAAGCTTTATAGCAGGGCGGATAAAATATCTCCTGTTTGCGCGGGGCTGGACACAACTTATGATTATCTGCCGCAGTGCATAAAAAACGAAGATGCATCTGCTGCTGATAAAATATATAAGTTCAATAAAATGATAATTGACGCTATATATGAAGATGTTGCGTGCTTTAAAGTGCAGATAGCGTTTTACGAAGCGTTAGGGCTAACGGGAATGGACGCTTATGCCCGCACGATTAAATACATCAGACAGAAAGGCTCAATAGCAATAGCCGACGTAAAAAGAGGCGATATTTCATCAACTGCGAGTATGTATGCTAAAGCTCATTTTGCGGGCGACTTTGAAGCTGACTATATAACGGTAAACGCTTATATGGGCGAAGACAGCGTATCTCCTTATTATGAATATATAAAAAATAGTGAAAAAGGGCTGTTTGTTCTGCTTAAAACATCGAACCCTTCTTCAAAAGATTTTCAGGATATAAAAATTGAGGACAAACCATTATACGAACTTGTCGCGGAGAAAATACAAAAATGGGGAAACGATTTTATTGGAGACTGCGGCTTTTCAAGCATAGGTGCGGTAGTAGGGCTCACATATCCGCAGGAGTTTGAGTATATAGCAAAATTGATGCCGAATACTTTCTTCTTAATTCCGGGTTACGGTGCGCAGGGCGGTACGGGAAAAGATATTGCGGGTGTGTTTAAAAATAAAATATGCGGAGTAGTCAACTCGTCCAGAGGTCTGATCTGCGCGCATAAAGGCAAAACTGAGGATTACGATTTTATAGAATATATTAAAAAAGCGTCTCTTGAAATGAAAGAGGATATTGTTAAATGGCTGTAATTATACAAAATACACAAATAGCGAAAAACATATATAAAATGCGGGTATGCTGCGGTGATGATGCCAAAGCGGGGCAATTTTACATGCTGCGCGCGTGGGCGAATAATCCCACGTTTTCGCGCCCTATAAGCATATGCGACAGAGACGGTGATGAGATAATATTTGTATATGAGGTAAAAGGCAAAGGCACAAAAATATTTTCTTCTCTAAAGTCCGGAGATAACATTGAACTTTTAGGACCCAGGGGAAACGGGCATGAATTAAGCGCAAAAAAATGCGTTTTAATAGGCGGCGGAGTAGGAATAGCGCCGCTTGTGTACCTTGCAAAACAGCTTAAGAGCCACGGAGCCGAAATAACGGCGTATTTAGGCTATACAAACGAGGCGTTTTTGACAGAAGATATAAGTAAATACGCAGATAAAGTCATAGAAAATATCGGCGGGTATATTACAGATTATATAGATGAGCTTGACGCGGACAGCGTATATATCTGCGGTCCCGAAATAATGATGAAAAAGGCGTATGAGCTGTATAAATATACAAACGCAAAAGTTTACGCATCAATGGAGCGACGAATGGCGTGCGGAATAGGAGGATGCCTTGGATGCAATATAAAAACTAAAAACGGCAATAAAAAAGTATGCAGCGACGGACCGGTGTTTAAAGCGGAGGATGTGTTTTATGAATAGACTTTCCGTTGATTTTTTAGGTATCAATTTTAAAAACCCCATTGTGGCGGCTTCAGGCACTTTTTCATTCGGAAAAGAGTTCGCCGAGTTCTACGATATCAACATGCTCGGGGGCATATCGTTTAAAGGGCTTACGCTTAATAAAAAAGAAGGCAACGAAGGAATAAGGGTTTGGGAGTGCGAAAGCGGGATGATGAACAGCATAGGGCTTGAAAACCCCGGAGTGGAAGAATTTGTTGAAAAATACACAGATTATACACAAAATATTGATACAGTAAAAATTGTAAATATGGGCGGAAATAACCTGCAAGAATATATCAAGGGCGCGGAGCTTTTAAACAAAGTAGATTTTGACATACTTGAGCTAAACATTTCATGCCCTAATGTGAAATCCGGCGGAATGCTGTTCGGGGTTTGCGAAGAAAGCGCGTACGAAGTTACAAAAGCGGTGAAAAACATAACACGCCATAAGCTGATGGTTAAGCTTACGCCGAATGTTACAGATATAGCGTCTATTGCGAAAGCATGCGAAGAAGCGGGCGCGGACGCTCTGTCGCTTGTAAATACTTTTCAGGCAATGGCAATTGATGTATTGCATAAAAAACCAATTTTTGATAATATATATGCAGGGCTTTCAGGAGCGTGCATTAAACCGATAGCGCTAAGAATGGTTCACCAGACAGCTAAGGCTGTAAAAATCCCAGTAATGGGTATGGGCGGAATATATACAGGTACAGATGTGCTAGAGTTTTTGATGGCAGGCGCTTCTTGCGTGCAGGTAGGAACTGCGAATTTTATAAATCCTTTAGCTCTGAAAAACATAATAAAAGAGCTTGAGGCTTACTGTGAGAAAGAAAATATTAATATCAAAGATATTATAAATATAATTTAGACGAGGCAAACAATGAACAACGATATTTTGCAAATATTAGAAGATACACAGGCGGTGCTTAGCGGACATTTTTTACTGTCTTCAGGCAAACACAGCAAAGGCTACGTGCAATGCGCGAAATTGCTGCGCTATCCAGATAAAGCTGAGATAGTAATCAGGCAGGCTCTTACAAATTTAAAAATAAAGCCTGATGTTGTTGTGGGACCCGCTATGGGCGGAGTAATAGTTTCTTACGAAGTGGGAAGGCAGCTTGGAGTTGAGGCTATATTTACCGAGCGAGTCGATAATGTAATGCAGCTGCGGCGCGGTTTTGAGCTGAAAAAAGGCGCTAAAGTATTAATAACCGAAGATGTGCTTACAACAGGGAAATCCACGCTTGAGACAATAGAAGCTCTCAAGGCGTATGAAGTTGAAATTATTGGGGTGTTGTGCATAGTTGACAGAACAGGCGGCTCAAATCCGTTTGATTATCCAATCTACAGCGCAATATCCTTAAATATAGAA
>JAAZOI010000206.1 GCA_012797825.1 Eubacteriaceae bacterium
AAAAATATGAGCAGAAATACACCCTTGCGTACTGTTAATTATATTGATAATGTTTTTAATTTGCAACAGTTAAAAATAAAAATAAAATTAAAAATAATTAAATTTTAAAAATAGCACAGGAGGAAAAAATGCCGAAAATAGAAATAAACAAAGAATTATGCAAAAGCTGCGGACTTTGCGTAAAAGAATGTCCGAAGAAAATAATCCAAATAGGCAGCAGCATAAACAGCAAAGGATATAATACTGCCATGCAAACAGATGACGGCAAATGCACAGGCTGTAAGCTTTGCGCAATTGTATGCCCTGATTCCGCTATTGCCGTATACAAATAAGGAGGAAATATAAATGAGTAAACAGTTTATAAAAGGAAATGAAGCTATAGCCGAATCGGCAGTAAGAGCAGGATGCAGGTTTTTTGCGGGATATCCAATTACGCCGCAAAATGAAATACCGGAATACTTGTCTTCGCGTCTGCCTGAAATTGGAGGAAAGTTTATACAGGGCGAAAGCGAAATAGCAAGTGTTTTTATGATTTTAGGCGTAGCGGCTACCGGTATTCGAGTTATGACTAGTTCATCAGGTCCCGGACTTGCGCTAAAAGCAGAAGGAATATCTCATCTTGCGGCGGGAAGGCTTCCATCAGTTATTGTTAACATTGTAAGAGGAGGTCCTGCCACCGGAACAATTGAACCTGCTCAGCAAGATTATTTTTCAGCGGTGCATGCACCGGCGCCGGGAGGCTTTAAATGCTTTGTGCTGGCTCCTCAAAATGTGCAGGAAGCGGCGGACTTTGTATATAAAGCGTTTGATATAGCGGATAAATACCGAACTCCCGTTATTGTGCTTGCTGACGGCATGATAGGCAACATGATGGAAGTTGTAGAGCTTCCCCAAATGAGAAATATTGAAGATTTGCCTGATAAAGACAGCTGGAGATTTAATAAATACAACGACGACGGCAGCATAAGGGTACTGAGTACATATTGCCCCACCGGAGCTATGCTTATGGCGCAAGACTTACAGCCAGCGTTGCCTGCGATATGGGCTTTGATGTAACGGTTATTACCGATAATATGCCAGCATATACGATGAAAGAGCGAAAAGTGGATGTGTTTACATCCGCAACTGATGTTATAACCATGGACGGATATGTTGTAAATAAAGTAGGCACATTCCAGATTGCGCTTGCCGCAAGCTACTGGGGCATTCCTTATTTTGCGACGGGAACGCCAAATGCCGCGCATCCGCTTATAGACAGCGTAAAGATAGAGCAGCGCGACGCCGCACTTGTTATGGATTCGCTGGGTACAAAGACAACTATGAACGGAGTTAATGGATATTATCCCGCGTTTGATATAACGCCGCCTAAACTCTGCGACGGAATAGTCACGGATAAAGGAATTTTCGCTCCGATGAATTTAAAAGCTTATTTTGATAACGATAAGATAAATAGAGTTAGCGATAATGATATGATGACATTATGCCCTTAAAAATGGAGATTTAAAAAAACTATACTAAAATATCTACAAAGCATAATAATACTAATGTTATGCTTTTTTGTTTACTCTTTTAATTTCTTTTTGATAGAATATTTATAAACTGTGTCGGAGGTTTTGTTATGTTTATTTTTACAGATGATATTACGGTAGGGATTTTAATAGGTTTTTTAATAACATTTATAATTATACCTATATTCATTGCTATTAGCAGTCTTATTAAAAACAGGAAAAGATTAAAAATAGAAAGAGAAATCTATTTAAATGATAACTTCCAAACTTATAGTGAAAGCTCACTAACTTGTAGCACAAGCTCTTCCGTATTCACAATTCCTTCAGGCAAACGTTGTGCACTTTCTGCCCTTCAAGATGGATTAAATATTACCGCTTTTACCAAACCGGAAATAACATATTTGCTGAAATACACCCAACTGCTTAAGTTTTACTTTGAGGAAGGAAACAACACAGAACTCGGTCAGGCTACACAAGGAAATTTGCCAGATTATATCTATGTAGAATACCTAGGTGATGATGGTTTAATATATCAGTTTCGGTTTATTCAAACAAAAAAAATAAAAAGCATAATCAACTGGCACTTGAGCAGAAAAATATCATTATCTTAGTAAATAGCTATATGCAAAATAATTAAAATCTATGTTGCTCATGTCTTTATTATAAAGTAAACCTAATTAAATTAATACTTAAAGCATGATAATATTATTGTTATGCTTTTTTGTTTACAATTTTCCTTTAATTACTTATAATCAATAAACACCATTTAATTATATACTCTTAAAGCAAAAAGGGCAGGGGAGGCAGTTTTTTGCGAGAGACATATTTGAACATTAACTAAATAATTCTCTGAAAACAAGTAATAAAAAAATGTATCCGTAAGATACATTTAATATAGTAAATCATTATATCAGTATCAAAATGGTGCTCCTTCAGGGACTCGAACCCTGGACACCCTGATTAAGAGTCAGGTGCTCTGGCCAACTGAGCTAAAGGAGCAAATTGGCAGGGGCAGAAGGACTTGAACCCTCGGCACGTGGTTTTGGAGACCACTGCTCTACCAACTGAGCTATACCCCTGCATTTAAGCACCAATACAAGATATTAGAATATACAAGTAAGGATGCTTGATTATTATACTAAAACACACATAATTCGTCAATATTTTTTTAATTATAAAAAAAGATATATATATTCACCGAAAATAAGCAGAGAATATGCTGTTTTTAATATAAAGTCATAAAATAGTCATTATATTTGAAATATATAACATTCCGCTAAATACAGGTTTTACATAAAGTATATTGACAAATATTGCCATTATGGTATTATATTTATATAAATTCTTTCAGGAGCTTTTTATGAGCAATTATTCCAAAAAACTGTCCTATTCCCTTAATATTAAACTTAATGATATGCTTGAACAGATGCCTGACTTTATTAAAATGTTTTTTACCGGCATTGACGCTTCTACGGCTATTAAAACGCGTATTGCGTATGCTATTGATTTAAACACATTCCTCTCCTACCTGATTAATGAGTCTTTACTTG
>JAAZOI010000207.1 GCA_012797825.1 Eubacteriaceae bacterium
TTTACGTCTTTTAAATAATTGGCTGAATACGGGTATAAGCCTTTTGACGTTTGCTCTTCAATTATTTTACGCTTTATTTCCAGACTGTTTTTTGATATGTTCATTTGCTGCCACAGTCTTATATAAAACTCTGATTTAGTTTTAGACAAATAAGCAAGTCTGGGCAAGTTTATGGTTACAACGCCGATAGAGCCGGTAAGAGGGTTTGAGCCGAAAAGACCGCCTCCTCTTTTTCTCAATTGGGCTGTGTCGAGCCGCAGCCTGCAGCACATTGAAAGAGCGTCTTCAGGTGAGAGGTCCGAATTTATATAATTTGAAAAATAAGGTATGCCGTATTTGCATGTAATATCCATAAATTTTTCAACTACTGCGCTTTCCCAATCAAAATCTTTAGTGACGTTAATTGTTGGAATAGGGAAAGTAAAAACTCTGCCTTTGCTGTCGCCTTCCGTCATTACGTCGCAGAAAGCAGTATTAAGTATATTCATCTCGTCCTGAAAATCGCCGTAAGTTTCATTCATTATTTTACCGCCTATAATGACATTTTCATCTTTAAGCGTACTTGGAACAATAATATCAAAAGTCAGATTAGAAAAAGGGCATTGGAAGCCCACTCTTGTAGGAACATTTAAATTAAAAATAAATTCCTGAAGAGCTTGTTTGACTGTTTTATAATCCAGATTATCATAGCGTATAAAAGGCGCGCAATAAGTGTCAAATGACGACCATGCCTGGGCGCCTGCGCTTTCGCCTTGAGTTGTGAAAGTTGAATTGACAATCTGACCTAAAAACGAACGTAAATGTTTAGGCGGTTTTGATTCAACTTTTCCCGGTACGCCGCCGAAACCGCTCATTAAAATTTGCTTTAAATCCCATCCGGCGCAGTAAGGACCGAAAAATCCCAAATCATGAATATGAATTTCCCCGCTGAGATGAGCGTTTCTTATCTCTTCGGGATAAATTTCATGAAGCCAATAATTTTTTGTAAACGCTTCGCGAATATAATTATTAAGTCCGTTTATTGATTTTTGAGTATTAGCATTTTCATTTATCTGCCAGTCCATATCGTTTAAATATTCCGTAAACATATTAATCGTTGCGCCGATAAGGGCGTTTGATTCACGAGCCGAACGCCTTTTTTCGCGATATAAAATAAACGCCTTTGCGGTTTTTGCGTGTCCGTTTTCAATAAGGACTTTTTCTACTATATCTTGTATGCCTTCAACTTCGGCGATGCCGTCGGGATATGACAGTTCTGCAATTCTTACAACTTCATTTGCAAGTTTCTCCGCAGTAGCAAAATCATTTCCTCCTACGGCGGTTGCAGCTTTAAATATTGCCAGCACTATTTTTTCTTTTTTAAAAGCTGCATAAGTACGGTCTCTTTTTATAATTTGATTTAACATAACACATTGCCTGCCTTGTCAATTAATAAGAAAATAAACATCATTTAGTATACAATATATAGATAAACAATTAAGATAAAATACTATATATATTATAGTTTTATATGTAAATGTTGTCAATACAATTATAAAAAAACAAGCTAATATAATCGCCTGCTTTTATAATAACTAAAGTAAAAATTTACTTCTTTTTTCTTGGAATTTTTACAAGGTAATGTGTTCCCCCTATATATAAGCCCATAATTGAAACATAGTCAAATGCATCTCTTATGGGAAGTTTTTCTTTCTCAGATGCGGTTGTGTCAGTTACAGCAATTTCGTCGTTGTTATCAGAAGTATTGATGTTGTCTTCATCTTCGGATGTCTCACGTGAACGGCGATTTCCTTTTCCATGGTAGTAATTTTCAGCGCTATCTTCATCTTTGGCGTTTTCGTCTGTTGCGATATTATCAGATTCTAAAGAAGACGAAGAGCTGCCGTAAAGCGAGTAATATTCAGCGGTCGCTTCCTGTGCAAGTACTTCACCTTTTGAACATATAGGGCTGCTAAGCGGACAGTTTTTAGGGCAGAGTGTGCAAAATAAACTTGAAAGATATTCTTCAAGACTTGGAGCGGCATCGCTTGTAACGGCTGAGGCTGCAATTGTATAATTTTGATTATCCGAAGAAGTATTGCTGTCGGTCAACAGATTATCATTATATATTTGGGTTGAACTTTGAGACAGACTGTTATTACTGTCATAAAACGGCTCTGTTAAATTTGATAAAACATTTTGGTCAAATGACGCTTTAATGCCCAGCAGCATAATAATTACTGCTGTTATGCGCGATAGCATTGTTCTGACGGTGCTGATATGTCTTTTTTTAAATATCTTGCGAAACATATTTAAAACAAAGTTCCAATGCAGCCCCAAATGCACTGATATTAACATCAATCCAAAATAAGAGCTGCTATGGTGAATGGCGCTGAACAAGGACATGTTTGATACGCTGAAAATATTATTAAATATATATTGTGAAATTATTATCCCGGTTAAGACTATTAGTGTAATGTCAATTAATAAAATCATGTCAATAATAATTATAATTTTTTTTATAATATTTTTTTGTGAAAACTTATTGAATAAGCTTTTAATTATTTTTATATTTAATAATTTATGTATTAAAAATAATACGAAAACAGCTATACCGAGTATTTCATGTAAAGCAACGCCGATAAAAGCCATTTTCATAAGCAATACAATAATTATAGTCATAACTATGTCTAAAATCATTTTATATAAATTCTTATTATTTTTTCTCATATTTACTCCAAAATGTGTAGTTTATTTTAATATAAAAAGCATCTGTGAACATAAGTTGATAATAATATGAATTTACAAAATTTTTATCTAAGATAATATTGACATAAAAAAATATTTATTATAAAATTCATACAGCTATGAAAGCGTTATGCCCGTAATGAACTCGGGACTATTAAGTAATAAATCATAAAAAAACTTAGTCATGCAGACTAATAGCCGGTAGTATTCGGCTGTGTGTTTCATGGCTTTTTGTTTTTTATTGGAGGTATTTAGATGACAAAAATAAAAAAA
>JAAZOI010000208.1 GCA_012797825.1 Eubacteriaceae bacterium
ACGGCAAACCCTGCCAACATAGGAAACGTCAGATATGTGCATACTTGTATTGTTCTGCGTACCATACTTTTAAGACTTTTTATATCATCTTGTGCATTTGAAAGTACCGGGAATAATACATCGCTTAGTGAGTTGTCAATTGTCTTTGCTATTGTCAGCGGATATTGCCTGCCTCTATCAAAATACGCAAGATCTCCGGGTGTATATACTTTGCCGATTATAAGCTTCCTCATATTCGCGCAAAGCATATTGAGTGTGCCTTTAGCTAATATCTTCCAACCAAATCTAAACAACGGTATAGCCGCATTTTTTGAAAAAACAAGCTTTGGTCTCCATCCTATATATATCCACAAGCCCGCGGTAACTAAAACTGAACTGGTTACAGTCTGCGCAATCAGCGCCCATATCTTCTGTTCAACAGGAAGAGTATACGCTAAAACTATGCCCGTAATGCCGGATAAAACGCTACCAAAACAAGTAATTATAAAAGTTTTTTTAAATAGCAAATTCTTAAAAACATACGCATTTTGGACTGAATTTATCCCCAAAAATATAAGTGTTATTCCTAACACCCGAATATATGTTGTCAAATTTGCGTAACTTTCCCCATAAAATTTGGATATTAATGGCGCCAAGAAAAAAAGTCCCAAATATATAATTACTGAAACAAATAAATTAATATAGAAAACCGAAGAATAGTCTTTTTGTGTGGCATCTTTTTTCTGTATAAGCGCGCTTCCGAGGCCAAAATCTACAAACACACTGCAAAGCGCGATTATAACCATTACTATGGCTATTATACCGTAGTTTGAAGGAAGTATTAGCCTGGCAAGTATTATGGATACAATAATCTGAACAAACTGTAATCCAACATTTGTTCCGAATTTCCAACCCATATTGGCAAATACATTATATCTGTTATGCTTTGCTCCCATAGAATTTTATCTCTTATTTTTTAAGCCTTTCATAATAAACTGGCATTGTTTTCAAAAATACCTGCTTATAGGATTGTGTTCATATATTACAGCTTAAACATTTTACTGTTTATTATTTTTTCCGATATATTAAAACAGGGTTTTATAATATTCTAAAGTATTTTGCAAACCTTCTTCAAAGTCGGTTTGAAACTCAAACCCGAGCCCTCGCAGCTTTGCATTCGATATATCAAATTTTTTGATATCCCCTATAAGCCATTCTTTATATTCAGGTTTTAAATCAGGCCTTCCCAGCAGCTTCAATAATGCTGCCGCAAGCTCATTAACGGTTACATTTATGCCCGATGCGCAGTTATACACTTCACCTTTAGTACCGTCTGTGACCGCTACGAATAAATTGGCGTTGGCGCAATCTTTTACATATGTGAAAGAACGTTCCTGCGAACCGTCCCCAAATATTGTAGGATTTCTGCCTTCTAATATCGCCCTTGCAAAAATTGCTATTACTCCGCCGAATTCTCCAGATTCCTGACGCGGTCCATATACATGGAAATATCTAAGTACAGTAGTATTTAGCCCATATAAATGATCAAACGTTTTTACATACCTCTCGCCGGCAAGTTTGCTTACTCCGTAATACGATACAGGGCAAAGCGGATGTGTTTCATCCTGAGGCGTTATTTGAGCTTCTCCGTAAACAGACCCCGTTGAAGCATGTACAAATTTCTTAACGCCTTTGTCTCTGGCAAGCTCAAGCATATTAAAGGCGCCTTCTCCGTTTACCTTCAAATCCAATCGCGGGTCTCGTATGCATACATTTTTCTTCGAAGCCGCCTGATGGAATACTACATCGACTCCATCGAAGTGTTTCTTCAAAGTTTCATAATCCGTAACATCGCAGCGGACACTTTTAAAATGAGGATTTTTCTCAAACTGCGCGATGTTTCCTTCTTTGCCGGCAATATAACTATCTATACTTACCACATCAATACCCGTATCCAACAGCGCTTCGATTACGTGGCTTCCGATAAATCCTGCACCGCCTGTAACCATCGCTTTTGAATACATGCGTGAAATATCATTTTTTATTTTTTTCAATTCCATTGTTTACTATTTCCTTTCATTGGGACATTATAATATAAATGCTTTTAGATATCAATAAATAGTATATTATTGTTCTTTATGTGTACATAATGTTGTGAAATTAATAATATCAATATATCATTAAAATTGATAAGTGCATTGAACACTATATTGAATATATATTTAAATTAAATGTTTTTTTTGTTTTCCTTAATGATTTCATTATAAATATTGGTTAATCTGTCTGATATCACTTCGGGCGAGTATTTTTTCTTTATTTCTGATGATATTTTATATCCGTTAAATCTATCAATTTCATTATATATTTTAAGCATAGCTGCTGATAATTCAGTTTCATCATCAACATTTATTTTTATCCCGTTGCTTTCATTTATAAAATCTTCAGGACCTCCGCATTTTGTCGCAATCACGGCAAGACCCATTGACATTGCTTCTATATACGCAACGCCGAATGTTTCACGTCTGGATGCAAGTACAAAACAATCGCTTTCACTGTATTTATCAGCTATTTCATGTCTTGGTTTCAATCCCGGTAAAAATGCTTGATTATTAAGCTTCAGCTCCGAAATCAAGTTTTCCAAAGAATTCCGTTCATGTCCTTCTCCGAATATAAATAATTTTACATTTTCAGAAGCATTAAAACTTTTGTAAAAAGATTTTATCAGCAAATCCATTCTTTTATTAAAGATTAAATTCCCTGCTGATACAAAATAAAATAAGTTTTTATCTTTTTCTTTTTTCCTGTATTCAAATGCGCTGATATCAATAATATTAGGAACAACATCAACATCCGCATTAAATTTATCTTTAATATTATCCGCAAGTGCTCTGCTTACTGATAACACTTTGCTGACTTTAGGATAAGTACAAGAACCAAGCTTCATATAATATGAACTTATATTGCCCTCATTCATCGCCGAATAATGTTCAGTCAATATAATCGGTATATTTTCTTTTGCCAGCGCATTTACAGCCGCATATCCGCATTGTATAAAATGGGCATGTATAATATCCGGCTTCCCATATTTTTTAATAACTTTTTTATAAAGCTTTTTAAGTGCAAAAATGCTTATTTTATTTAATATGATATTGGGAATTCTCCCGCAAGGAATATTTATAGCTTCAATATGCACATTTTCTTTAACAAGGCTTTCAAATCCGAATTTTCGTATTCGTCTTATTGAACGCATATCAATGCATGCAAACACAACTTTATGTCCTGCTTGCGCCAGTGCCTTAGCCTGGTCAAATTCAAATATGCCGTTTGTTTTATATCTATCGGTTGGGTAACCTCTGGACACAATTAAAATATACAAATTAATCCTCGTTTAATTTAATTATATATAACATCCAAATTCTTAACTATTTCTTCCCATGAAAAATTAAATTGAATCTTTTTCATATTATCTGACATACTGGCTAATTTGTCCCTATTATAATAAAAATCCAGTAAAGCAGATTTAATAGTTTCAATATTTTTGCTGTCGATGCTTATTCCGATACCGTATTTTTTGCAGACTTGCTCCATTGCCGACCCCTCTGTTACAATAACAGGTGTAAGCGTTGCAATCGCTTCAAAAAATTTTGTTGCAATAGCCGTATTATGGTTTTTTATTTGACTGTCATAAATGCAATAAAGCAAATCCGCGTTTTTATAAAACTTTATTACTTCATCATGATTATATCTTCCGGTTACTTCAACATTAGAATAGTTTACGGATAATTCTTTAATATTCTGATAGCACATCCCATCCCCATTGATTGACACAAAAAATCTCTCGTCGTCTTTTACCGCATCCATTAATAGCTTAAGCATTTCATATTGCCGTACTGTGCCAATATATGATACTCTTAATTTTTCACAATCCGTTTTTTTTATGTCTGTAAGCTTTGATGTTTCGGGATAATTTGGAATATAAATAAGTTTATCTTTATTTTTATCAGATACTCCTGTTATTTGAACATCATTTACATAAATGATTTTATAGCATTTATTTTGAAAAATGCTTAACATTTTTCTTATTATATAAGCGTATTTTCCCAGTCTGCCGCTCTCATAAAGCTCATGCATATCAAAAACTAATTTTGTTGTTTTATTTTTAGAAAAAAATCCTATAAGCATTCCGTCCAAGTCATGACAATGAAGATATTCATAACAGTTTTGCTTTAAATGTTTTTTGCATTCTTTATAGAATTTAAAATAAGCGGGTAATTGCTTAAACCCGCTACCCGGTTTTGAATGTATTTCAAATCTTATTATATTAATACCGTCATAGTTTTCATTTTGTTTGTCTTTATAAATGTTTCGTCTGTCCCAACACAGTATATCAACTTCATGCCCTTTATTCACAAGATATTTGGCTTCTTTGTATACTCTAACGTCAGGGTCAAACCCGTTTGTTAATATCATTTTAATAACAGACATTTAAAACATCCCAATAAAATATTTTGATTTACACTCTGATAACGGCAATTTAATCGCTCTTCCTTCTTTTGAAGATTTATGTATCGCAAGTATCAGCTCAAGCGCGTCTCTTCCTGCTTTAGCGTCAATAAAAGGAGCTCTGTTGTTTTCTATTGCGTCTTTCATATCTTTAAAAACTGCCGTATGCCCCGTGTGCTTTGTATCGGATAAATCATTTGCGATAAACTTTTCGTCTTCAAATTTCCATATATCAATTGCGTTTAAAGACTTCCCGCCCAGTTTTGCGGTTCCTGTTCTCCCGAATATATAAAGTGTTTCTTCTAAATTTGACGGATATACATTAACTGTTCCTTCTATTGTTCCTATAGCGCCGTTTTTAAACTTTACTACTGCCAGCGCAACATCTTCCGTCTCTATATAATCATGGAATTGATTTTTTGTATAGGCAAAAACTTCGTCAATCTCGCCGCCCATCATCCAGCGAAAAATATCTATGCTGTGAATGCATTGATTCATAAGTGTGCCCCCGTCTTCCGCCCATGTGCCTCTCCATGGAGCCTGCTTATAATAATCTTCATTCCTGTTCCATCTTACGTGAACCGTTCCATGAGAAAGTTTTCCGAATTTTCCTTCGCTTATTGCTTTATAAACATTTTGAACAGACTTATTAAATCTGTTCTGGTGACAGCAGCAAACTTTAACATTCATCTTCTCGCTTCGTTTTATTATTTCATCCGCTTCTTCCAGTGATAATGCTAAAGGTTTTTCAACAATAATATTCACTCCTGCATCAATGCAGTCAAGCGCAATTTCTGCATGCAATCCGCTTTTTGCGGCTATGCTTATTAAGTCAAGTTTTTCTTTATAAAGCATCTCTTTATGATTTGTATATTTTTTTATGCTAAACTTATCAAGCCCGTTCGCAGTAATAAAATTATCAATTATTGTCTCATTTATATCGCATAATGCCGATATTTCTAAACCGTTTTCTATTGCCGCTTTTATATGATTTGATGAAATCCTGCCGCAGCCTATTAATGCGTAATTCATTTCCATTCACCTACAGCAGCGCTGATATCTTGCTTGCTGCATCTCCATTCCCATAATAATTTTTCTTATTGGAGTAATCCGTTTTCGTGTTTTTTACTTTGTGTATTATATCTTGGCTATCAGGCTTGCATAAAATATTATGGTTGCCGATTAATGTTTCCACCCACTCTGTTTGATCTCTAATTGTTACGCAGGGTGTATTTAGGATATAGGCTTCTTTTTGTATTCCGCCCGAATCCGTTATTACTTTTATTGCATTAACTGTAAAATAAAGCATGTCCAGATAACCTACAGGCTCTGCAAATAAAATATTTTCATAATTGTTTTCATCATAAAGGCTTTTTACGAGCGGTTTTGTCCTTGGATGCACCGGAAATATTACTTTTTCATCCAAGCCTTCAAGAGCTTTTAGTATTTCTCTTATTTTATTTATATCATCCGTATTTTCAGCTCTGTGAATTGTTGCCATATAATATTTGCGCGGTATTTCTACTTGTCCGAATAATACGTCAAGTCGCGAAAAGAAATAATCAGGCGAATATTTTTCAAGTTCTTTTTTATAAAACAGAACCGCATCGCACATTACATCCCCTACATTGTAAACGCCTTTTGTAATTCCTTCGTTCCTCAGATTGACAACCGCTGTATCTGTCGGGCAGAATAAATAGCTTGATATTCTGTCTGTAAGTATTCTGTTTTGCTCTTCAGGCATCCTCATATTAAATGAGCGAAGCCCTGCTTCAACGTGAGCTATCGGTATGTTAATTTTACTTGCAGCTAAAGCTCCTGCGAGAGTAGAGTTAGTATCGCCATAAACCATTAGTAAATCAGGATTTTGGTCTATTAAAATTTCTTCTATCCCCGCAAGCATAGCAGCTGTTTGTCTTGCGTGACTGTCTGATCCGACCTCTAAATTAAAATCAGGCTTAGGAATATGCATTTCTTTAAAAAAAATATCAGACATGTTTTTATCATAATGCTGCCCTGTGTGAACGAGTATCTCATTATGCTTATTTCTTATTATTCTTGATACTGCTGCAGCTTTGATAAATTGAGGCCTTGCGCCGACAATTGTTACAATTTTCATTATACGCCTTTATAATAATTCTATATTATCTCTGTTTTTAATGTCTTTCATAGCATTTTTTGTATCAAATACTGCTATAGCATTTTCCGCAATCATTTCATAATCGATATTTATATGCCCTGTTGTAATTACAACAATATCGTAGCTTTTTATTATATCTTCATTTATCAAGCTTATGCCTTTGTTTATTTTGCCCTTGTATTTATATTGGCTGATATACGGATCGTAATATTCAACTATTGAACCGTTCTTCTGGAATTCTTCTATAACTTTTAAAGCCGGACTTTCGCGGTAATCGTCTATGTTCTGCTTATACGCTACACCAATGATCAGCACTTTTGAGCCGTTTAAAGCTTTTTTAAATCTGTTTAAAATTTTTCCTGCGCGTTCGACACAGTATTCGGGCATTCTGTCATTAATCATTCCGGATGTCTCTATCATTGAAATATGAAAATCATATTTTTTTGCTCTCCAAGACAGATAGTACGGGTCAAGCGGTATGCAGTGTCCTCCAAGCCCGGGTCCCGGATAAAACGCCTGAAAACCGTATGGTTTTGTTTTAGCCGCGTCAATTACTTCCCAAATATTTATATCCATTTTATTGCATAATATTGCCAATTGATTAACAAGAGCAATGTTAATATTTCGATAAGTATTTTCCAGTATTTTCTCCATTTCAGCTATGGCAGGCGATGAAACTTCTTTTATATCGCTTTCAAGCACAGCACGATACATTGCCGCTATAACTTCAGTTGCGTCTTTACCTATGCCGCCTACTACTTTGGGAGTATTCTTTGTTTTATATATCAAGTTACCCGGGTCTACTCGTTCGGGAGAAAATCCCAGGTAAAAATCAGTTCCGCATTTAAGTGAAGAGCCTTTTTCCAAAATAGGCATTATTAGCTCTTCGGTAGTGCCCGGGTATGTTGTGGACTCAAGTACAACAATTGTATTCTTTTTTAAATACTTGGATATTTCTTTAGCTGAAGACTCAACATAACTGATATCAGGCTCTTTATAATCATCCAGCGGAGTCGGAACGCAGATCGCAATAAAATCAACGTCTTTTATAAAGCTGAAATCATTGGTCGCCGAAAACATTCCGCTTTGAACA
>JAAZOI010000209.1 GCA_012797825.1 Eubacteriaceae bacterium
GGATTTAAGGGTTGTTTTTTCAATTATTATATTAAATTTATAAAATTCTTACTTTATATTCTTTCATCCAAAAATTAATCTGCAATAAATACGCGAGCATTTGCGGCGCGTTCATAAGCTGCCCGAACCATGGTATATTGGTGTCTGTATTAATTGACAGCGCAAACTCTTTAACCTTATATCTGTCAATAAACGGCAGTATCGGCGATGTCTCATCAGACAGCATTAGCAGAGTTAATTTACGCACTTCTTCTAAAAACATCGGATTATGGGTTTTGGGGTACGGGCTTTTCTTTCTCCATAATGCATCCTGCGGCAAATAACCGGTAAGCGCCTGCCTTAGCAAACCCTTTTCCCTGTCCTTGTAATATTTCATCTCCCACGGTATGTTCCATACATATTCAACAAGCCTGTGGTCGCAATAAGGCACCCTCAGCTCAAGTCCCGTGTACATGCTCATCCTGTCTTTTCTGTCAAGCAATGTCGGCATCCATCTTGTAAGATTTAAATAAAACAGCTCCCTTTTTTTCGCTTCTTCCTGCGAGTCTTTTGCATAGCGCGGCACTTCAGAAAGCGCTTCTTCGTATCGTCCCAGCACATATTCTTCAGGCTTTATAAGGCTAATAAGCTCATCCGAGTAAAGCTTTAATCGCTCGCTTAGCCTGTATGACCAAGGAAAAGTCTGTTTTTCGCTGTCAAGCTGTTTATAAAACCATGGATATCCTCCGAATACTTCGTCAGCGCATTCACCCGAAAGTCCGACAGTTGCTTTCGTTTTTATTTGTTTTGAAAAAAGCAGCAGTGATGAATCAATATCGGTCATTCCGGGAAGGTCTCTTGCAATTACCGCGTCAAACAGTGATAATACAAGTTCTTCGTTGTCTATAACACAATTTGTATGCTGCGTACCCAGATACTGGGATACTCTCTTAACCCAAGGAGCGTCCGCGTCAGGCTGAAAATCACTTTTTTTAAAATAACGCTCATTATCTGTGTAATCAATTGAAAAAGTTAATACCGGTTTTTCATCTTTATAAACATCTTTCGCTATAGCGCATATCGCGCTGGAATCAAGCCCGCCTGACAGCAAAAAGCATAACGGAACATCCGATACAAGCTGTCTTTCAACGCTGTCGTATACAAGACTCCGTACTTTTTCTACAGTATCTTTAAAACTTTCATCAAAATCATGACTTTTAAGGTGCCAGTATTGTTTCATTTTTATACCGCTGGCATTAACATTCATGCAGAATGAGGGTTTTAATTCATGTATGTTTAAAAACACTCCCTCTCCGGGTGTTCGCGCAGGCCCTATCGCGAAAATCTCCGCAAGTCCGGTCTTATTTATTGCGCTGTCCGCAAGAGGATGAGCAAGAATTGCTTTTATTTCAGAAGCGAACAAAAACGTGCCGTTTTTTTCATAATAAAATAGAGGCTTTACTCCTATTCTGTCTCTTGCCAAAAACAAGTTCTGCTTTTTGCTGTCCCATATAGCAAATGCGTATATGCCGTTAAACTTTTCAAGGCACTGCTCGCCCCAGCAAATATAAGCGTTAAGCAGTACCTCAGTATCCGACCAGCCCTGAAAGCTAAACCCGTTTTGTATGAGCTCGTATCTTATGTCTTCCGTATTGTATAACTCTCCGTTGTAAATTATTATATATTCTGTCCCGTTCCTTTTACGTATCATAGGCTGTCTGCCCCCTTGCGGGTCAACGACAACCAGCCTTCTTTGAGCTAAAGCGGCATGCTCGCTTAAATAAATACATTCATCATCAGGTCCTCTGCGTATAAGTTTTTCATTCATTTTATTTAGTATCTCTGATTGATTTTTTAAATCGCGATTAAAATCGATCCATCCGGCTATTCCGCACATATATCCTCCGAAAACAAAAAAGCGCAGCCATATAAGCAAATATTCTTATATCAAACGCCGTTGTTTGAATTTACTTCATTAACAATATATGCATTTTAAATAATATTGAATAATATTTTTATAAACAAAATAAAAAAACTGCCGCAGCCGCAGCAGTTTAATTTATGTATTTGTTATTTAAATAATCCCCCGAGAGCTCCGCCAAGTCCTCCGGTTATTTCGCCTATAGGATTGTTTAGTCCTCTGTTTTCGCCTGAATGATCAAATCTAGCCTCATTTATTCTGTTAGCCAGTCTGCTTAACGGAAGCGATTGCAGCCAAACATGACCCGGTCCTTTAAGTGTGGCAAGGAACAAACCTTCGCCTCCGAAGAATCCTGTTTTTATATCCGAAGCCAGCTGCACGTCATAATCTATTGTCGAACTCATCGCCACAAGGCATCCCGTATCCAGCCTTAGCATTTCTCCTTCAGCTAATTCCTTTTTAATAATTGTTCCGCCTGCATGAACAAATACAAGTCCGTCGCCTGTAAGCTTCTGCATTATAAAGCCTTCTCCGCCGAACAGTCCCGCTCCTAATTTTTTCTGTAAATATATCCCGATGTTTACTCCTTTTGCCGCGCATAAAAATGCGTCTTTCTGGCATATCAGAGTTCCGTCAAATTCTTTTAATTCCACCGGTATAATCTTGCCGGGAAAAGGCGCGGCAAACGCTACTCTCGATTTTCCCTGTCCCATATTCTGAAATGTTGTCATGAACAAGCTTTCGCCTGTAAGCGCTCTTTTGCCTGCGCTTGCAAGCTTGCCCATCAGCCCTTTACCGTCGTCTTGACCGCTTCCGTCGCCGAAAATTGTTTCCATTTTTATGTCTTTTTCCATGTA
>JAAZOI010000210.1 GCA_012797825.1 Eubacteriaceae bacterium
GTGGGATTCGAACCCACGTGGGCTTGCACCCTAACGGTTTTCAAGACCGCCCCGTTGTGACCGCTTCGGTACCCCTCGACTGTGATAGCTTTAAGATTATAACAATTATTAAGTTTTATGTCAACAGTATTTTATGACAATCCGGCAAGTCTTTGTTCCACTTCCGCAAGCATTGAGACGTATTTTTCATACTTTTCTTTTTCACTTTGGATAAGCTCTTTGGGGGCTTTTTGTATAAATCCATCATTATCAAGTTTGCTTTTTGCAAACTTTATTTCTTTTTCTATCTTTGTTTTTTCATTTAGAAGTCTGTTATATTCTTTCTCTTTATCGATAAGCTCATCAAGCGGAAGCGAGAATTTGCCGTACGCGAAAACAGCTGAAATTACATTATCGCTGCCGGCAGGTTCTAATATTATTGATTTTGCCGAGCATAAAGCCATAAAATAATTTTCGTTGTTCTTTATCATTTCCGCTATATTTTTATCTTCACATTCCAAATGCATTTCCGCACGTTTTGACGGCGGAATATCCATACCGCTTCGTGCGTTTCGTACTGAACGCACCGCTTGAATTATTATATCCATATCACGCTCGCTTTGAGTAAACACCATATCGTTTGCAAACTGCGGCCAGGACTTTGTCATTATTGTGTCTTGCCCTTCGTTTATGGCAAGATATAATTCTTCGGTTATAAACGGAATGAACGGATGGAGCAATTTTAAAATCGTCGAATAAACATATTTTAAAGTAAACTGCGCGCTTTTTTTATAACTGGTATCATCCTTGTTATATAATGCCGTTTTTGACAGCTCAATATACCAGTCGCAGAAAATATTCCATGTAAAATCGTATAATTTTTCCGCCGCTATCCCGAACTCGTATTTACTTATGTTTTCGTCAACTTCTGATATAAGCGTGTTTGCTTTGCTTATAATCCACTTATCCGCTATAGACATTGAATTTTTTATATCCTCATAAGAGCACTGTGTATAATTATTAGTGTTCATGATAATAAATTTAGCGGCATTATACATTTTGTTCATAAAGTTTCTGTTGGCTTCAAGTTTTTCTTCGTTCCATCTGGCGTCATTGCCCATTTTGTTGCCTGTAATAAGTGTAAGACGCAGCGCGTCAGCTCCGTAAGTTTCTATTACCTCGAGCGGGTCAACTCCGTTGCCAAGGGATTTGGACATTTTTCTTCCCTGAGGATCTCTTATAAGCCCGTGGATTAAAACGTCTGAAAACGGAATATCGCCCATCTGAGTAATACCCGACATTATCATTCTGGCAACCCATAAAAATATTATGTCAAAGCCTGTCACCAAAACATCATTAGGATAAAATTTTTCAAGATCTTTTGTCTTTTCCGGCCAGCCCAGTGTTGAAAACGGCCACAGACCGGAACTGAACCAAGTATCCAGAACATCCTCATCCTGTCTGATATTAGCGCTTTTACATTTTGCGCATTGAGTCGGAGCTTCTTTGACAACCATAATTTCACCGCAATCATCGCAGTAATATACGGGAATTCTATGCCCCCACCACAACTGGCGCGAAATGCACCAGTCTTTTATATTTTCCATCCAGTTAAAATAAACTTTATCAAACCTTTTCGGAACAAAGTTAATAACGCCGTCTTTTACCGCTTTTATTGCAGGCGCGGCAAGCGGTTTCATATCTACAAACCATTGCTCGCTGGTAATCGGCTGAATATCGGTATCGCATCTGTAGCAAGTCCCTACATTGTGCATATATGGTTCAACTTTTACGAGCAGCCCCTGCGCTTTTAGGTCTGCAAGCACTTTTTCCCTTGCCTGCATAATGGATAATCCGCTGTAAGCTGCGCCCGCATTATCGTTAAGATTTCCGTCATAGTCAAATATTCTTATTTGCTCTAAATTATGTCTAAGCCCCATTTCATAGTCATTGGGGTCATGGCATGGCGTTACTTTAACGCATCCTGTACCGAACTGCTTTTCTACATAGCTGTCAGTAAATATGGGAAGCAGCCTGCCGATAAGGGGAAGAACAGCATTTCTGCCTACAAGGTGAGCGTATCTTTCATCATCCGGAGCAACTGCAATGCCTGTATCGCCGAGCATTGTCTCAGGTCTGGTAGTCGCTACAGTTATTGTCTCTGCGCTGTTTTCTACTTTGTATGTTATATGCCAGATATTGCCTTCCTGCTCTTCATATTCAACCTCGGCATCAGATATAGTAGTTTTGCATTTTGTGCACCAGTTAATTATTCTGTTACCGCGGTATATTAAACCTTTATTATATAAATCGATAAAGAATTCTTTAACAGCTTCATTGCATCCGTCATCCATAGTAAAGCGTTCTCTGCTCCAGTCGCAGGACGTGCCGAGTTTGCGGAACTGCTTAGCTATTCTATCCCTGTAAAAATCGCTCCACTCCCAAGCTTGCTTAAGAAATTCTTCCCTGCCTATTTCCTCTTTTGTTTTATTTTGCTCTTTTCTTATTTTTTCTACAAGTTTTGCCTCTGTCGCAATTGAGGCGTGGTCTTCTCCGGGAAGCCATAACGCGGCATAACCGTTCATGCGTTTATAGCGCGTTAGAATGTCTTGTATTGTGCCGTCAAACGCATGCCCCAAATGAAGCTGCCCCGTAATATTAGGAGGCGGCATAACAATTGTGAAAGGTTTGCTGTCGCCCTTTACTTCGGGTTTGAAGTATCCGCTCTCCTCCCAGTTTTTATATATTTTATCTTCTATTTCTTTGTGGTTATAACTTTTGCCTAACATAGCTACTCCTTGTTAATTGACTATTATAAAAAAACGCCCTTTACATAATGCAAAGGACGAAAATTTCCGCGGTACCACCTTAATTAGATTAAAATTAATCTCTCTTAATAAATTATAACTTAAAAGCGACGTTGGGCTGAAAACATTAAGCCTTTACAGCAGCCAGGCTCTCTCTTTAAACGTTTTATAGCTTACTCCTCTTTGTCATTGTCAATATTTATATGTTTTTATATTATATTATCAATTTAAATTATTGCAAGACTGTTTTTTAAATTTTACAAATAAAATTATATAATTCGCAAAAGCGGCTATTAATAATACTGCCGTTAAATATAATAAATATATTGCGTATGGAACTGACAATAAAAGCAGCAGAATGCTTATATAAAACATTCCCGTCGCAATTTTCCCCAGTATATTCGCTTGGGGCATTTGAGTTTTTAGTTTGAATTTTATATATAATCCTCCGCATATCTGAGTTACTTCTTTTATTAAAATAACTATAAGTATAATTAACGGTATATAATGTTTAATAACAAGCGTTATAACCGCCACAAGCTGCGTAAGCTTGTCCGCAAGCGGATCAAGAATTTTACCCATTTCCGTTACCATATTTGCACTTCTGGCAATGTATCCGTCGAGTATATCGGTAAGATAAGAAACTGCCAGCACGGCAGTTGCCATATGAAGGCCGTATGAACTGTCATAGTTAAGCAAATATACAAAAACCGGAATAAGCAAAATTCTTAATAATGAAAGCGTATTCGGTATATTGAGCATTGTCAAATCAGCGGCTCCTTAAATATATTTATAATATAATTCTTCATATTACATTTTATATTCGTTTTTTAATATAAAATTAAATAAGAAGAGTTTTAGCTCTTCTTATTTATTATTTTAATATTTTTTCTGATTATTATTAATACCAAAATCCCCGCTAGTGCCAGAAGTACGCAGATTGCCTGAGCCAAATTAATGCTGCCGAAAATATACACATGATCGGTACGCAGAAATTCAATAAAGAATCTGCCCAGAGAATATAGTATCAAATACAAGCAGATAATCTCGCCGTTTCTTTTTTTAAACTTTTTGTCGTAATATAAAAGCAGCGCAAAACATATTAAATTCCATATGCTCTCATATAAAAAAGTAGGATGAACAGTAATTATACCCAAAGACGGATCATCAACCTTTATTGCCCACGGAAGCGTGGTTTGAGAACCGTAAACTTCCATATTGAAATAATTGCCCCATCTGCCTATTGCCTGCCCCAGAATTAAACTCGGAGCCATCAGGTCAGCTATTAACAAAGGACTCTGCTTTTTTATTCTGCACATTATATATACGCCTAATATGCCGCCTGCAATAGCTCCTTGTATTGCAAGTCCGCCCTGCCTTATTGCGAACACCAAGCCTGGCTGGTAGGAATAGTAGTCCAAATGAGCCAAAACATACGCTGCTCTTGCTCCTACTACGGCAAGAGGTATTGTAAGCAGCAGAACATCGAGAATTATTTCGTTATTAAGCCCTGCCTTCTTTGTGCGATACATGGCTATTGCTATGCCCAACAGTAATGCAGAAGCGATTATTACGCCGTACCACATAATGTCAAACCCGAAAACGCTGAATGCAACTTTGTCGGGCATCGATAAAATTACTGCCATTATATTTTCCTTTTATTATTTAACTATTTCGCCTTCTCCGCCTTTTCTGTCCACTCCTGCAGCGTTGCCTTCTTCAGAATCTATATGCATATCAAGCGCAAATTTCGGGCTTACTCTTACAAGCACATTTTCAAAAACAAGACCCCTATCTCCGCCTATTTTAACTTTAACTATATCTTTGTCTTTAACTCCAAACTGTTTTGCATCATCTTCACTCATGTGAATGTGGCGGCTTGCAACAATTACTCCGTTACTAAGCTCAACTTCGCCTGCAGGTCCTACGAGTTTACATCCGGGAGTGCCTTCTATTTTTCCGCTTTCTCTGATCGGAGCCATAATTCCGAGTTTAAAGCAGTCGCCTGTTAGTATCTCAACTTGAGAATCAGGTCTTACAGGACCAAGTATTCTTACTTTGTCAATGCTGCCTTTAGGGCCGACAATTACAACCTGTTCTTCGCAGGCAAACTGTCCCGGCTGGCTAAGATCGCTTTTATACGTAAGATCGTCTTTGCCGAAAAGTGTTTTTACATCTTCTTTTTTTAAATGGATATGTCTGTTGGATAATGAAACCGGTATTTTATTCATAAAATCACCTCATAAAATTTTATATTGCAACATATATAATATGTTTAATATTCGTTATTTTAATATTTCGCACAATTGCCCCGGTTTTAAGCCCGCGGCATTGGCTTCTTCAACGTCAATATGCAGCGCAAGTCTCGCGTATGGGTCTATTCTAACTAATACATTGTCAAAAATAAGAGCGCGGTCGCCATCTGCGCGTATTTTAACAAATTCATTATGCTTAAGCCCCAGTTTTTCGGCGTCATCATAATTTGCGTGCATATGACGCGCCGGAACAATAACTCCCGTATTTAATTGCACGTAACCGTACAAGCTTTTCAGTACGCAGCCGGGCGAGCCGTCAATATCTTCTGTTTGCCTTATATACGGTGTAACGCCGAGCTTTATACAATCGCCGAATAATAGCTCCACTTGCGTTGTTTTTCTTACAGGACCAATAACCCGAACGTTTTTTATTACATAATTATTCTGCCCTATAATGTCTACGGTTGGTTCATAAGCATAGTATTTTTCTTGTCCGAGCGTTTTTTGGCGTGGCACATTTAAAGTATTAAACAAACTTATTGTATCTTCTTCTGAAAGAAATATATGCCTGTTAGATATCGCGACGGGCACTGATTTCATAATTTCACCACGTTCCTCACAGAAAATTATTTTAACATATACGAATTCTCAAATCAATAAATCTTTATTTTTTAGCTTTTAAAAACAAGCATAATGATGACAAAATAGGTTTTATTATATTTAATATTAGTAATTAACTAATGGATTTTACACGCTTTTTTGTTTATTTGTAATAAAATAAAAAATTTTTTTATATTTAAACGTTTTAATTTGTTTCATAAGGTAAAAATTTATAGAAAAAAAATTTTGTATTTGTTATACTATGAAAGAAACAATGTTGGGATCCTTAGATATAAGGATAACTATTCCGGTATGACAGTGAGCATAAAATATAACGCACACCGTTTTCCGGTTTTTATTTTGCTGTTTGGGCTCCATTCCCCGGCAGTAATGTTGATAATTATTTGATGAGGTGAAAAAATGGAAAAATCTAAAGAGTACCTGCTTTGGTTTGAACAACTCGAAAGAAAAGACGTAGACATCGTCGGCGGCAAATCGTCATCACTGGGTGAAATGACATCTAAGACAGACGTGCCGGTTCCGTACGGCTTTGCAACAACTGCTAACGCATATCATTATTTTATCGACAAAAGCGGTTTGAGAGATGAAATGAACGCGCTTTTAAGCGAGCTTACAGATGTTGAAAACAGTGTACTGCTCCATGATGTGTGCAGCAGAATCAGAAAACTTGTTATTTCAAAACCTATGCCTAAAGACCTCGAAGACTCAATAATCAAAGCGTACAAAGAACTGGCTTTAAAAGTCGGTGAAAAAGATCCGTTTGTTGCAGTACGCTCAAGCGCTACTGCGGAAGACCTCCCGGACGCAAGTTTTGCCGGTCAGCAAGAAACTTACCTGAATGTAAAAGGCGGCGCAAATGTAGTTAACCGAATAAAAGAATGCTACGCATCCACTTTTACAGACAGAGCTGTTTACTACCGTGAAAAACAAGGTTACAGTCATACCGATATTGCACTTTCCGCTGTTGTGCAGATGATGGTGTTCTCCAAGATTTCCGGAGTAATGTTTACCGTCAACTTAGCAAACGGAGATGATTCAAACATCATGATTGAAGCGGCATACGGTCTTGGCGAATATGTTGTGCAAGGCATTGTGACTCCGGACGAATACATAATATCAAAAGCAGACAACAAAATACTTTCTAAAACAGTAAATAAGCAAGAAGTTATGTTTGCCCGCAAACCTGGCGGCGACTGTGAAGAAAAACCTGTCGCAGCTAATGAAGCGGAATTGCAAAAACTTACAGACGCACAAATTTTACAATTAGCACAATATGCTGAAAAAATAGAAAAACATTACGGCTGTTATATGGACATTGAATGGGGCGTTGACGAGAGAGACCACAAAGTGTGGATTCTTCAGGCGCGGCCGGAAACGGTTTGGAGCCGCAAAAATAAAGAAAATAAACCACAAGGAGAAAATATGCAAGCTACAACATCTGAACGCAAAGTTATATTAAAAGGCCTACCCGCAAGCCCGGGTCTAGTTTCAGGAAAAGCACATGTTATACTGTCTCCAGAATATATAAATGAATTTAACGCCGGAGAAATTTTAATTACGGAAATGACTGCGCCCGACTGGGTTCCGGCAATGAAAAAAGCAAAAGCAATAGTAACAGATTCAGGCGGAATGACATGCCATGCATCCATTGTAAGCCGAGAACTCGGAATTCCCTGCATAGTAGGCACAAAGAGCAGAGGAGATTCTGCGACCACTACTATTACAACAGGAATGGATATTACAGTTGACGCTACGAACGGCGTTGTATACGAGGGAATAATCGAAACTAAAAAACCAGAAGAAGCAAGCTCAAACGGTTCGGTTGTTATGGCGGAAGTATTCCCCACGACAGGAACAAAAGTCCATATGAATTTGGGGGATCCTGATCTTGCTGAAAAATACAGCAGTCTTCCGTGCGACGGAATTGGTCTTATGCGCGAAGAATTTATCTGGACTACATACATTCATGAACATCCTCTTTATTTAATTAAAATCGGCCAGCCGGAAAAAGTAGTTGACCAGCTTGCCGAAGCATTCAGAACAGTTTGCCAGGCTTTAGCTCCGCGGCCTGTAGTGCTGCGTTTCTCGGACTTTAAATCAAGCGAATACCGCGATTTAAAGGGCGGCGACGAATTTGAACCGACTGAACCGAGCGCGCTTTTAGGTTGGCGCGGCGCTTCAAGATATTATGACCCA
>JAAZOI010000211.1 GCA_012797825.1 Eubacteriaceae bacterium
ATTATATTTCACCTCCAATTCTTTAATCATTAAATATTCTGCAATAAAAATTAAATATTAAACTGGTAATATTTTAAATTTTTTCAATATAAAAAACGCCCGATAAGGGCGTTTTATTATTTTAATATTATCCTCTAAAACTTGTTGAAGATGTTCCTGTATAAGAATCAATCATCTTTTTAACCATCTGTCCGCCAACATGACCTACTTGAGCGGTTGTGAGGTTCGCACCGTCAGAAAGATTAACTCCTAAGCTGCCGGCTATTTGATCTTTCAAAGGTTGAAGTGCTCTTTTTGCGCTACTTGATTTTGCCATTATATTTCACCTCCAATTCTTAAATCAAATTTATTTTTTGTATTTATTAAATAATTACTCTTCCAATTTCTGATAAATTTTTTGTTTATTTTTTATTAAAAAATTGATAAAATTATTAAGATTATCCAGAGGTTATGAATGAAGCAATATAATATAATTACTTACGGCTGTCAGATGAACGAAAACGACAGCGAAAAAATTTCAAAAATGCTAACAGATTTAGGCTACTGCAGCACAGGCAATATTAATAACGCCGATATTTTGATAATGAACACTTGCAGCGTGCGAGAAAACGCGGACGACAGGTTTTTCGGAAATCTTGGCTACATGAAAAACATAAAAAAGAAAAATGACATGATTATAGCCGTATGCGGATGCATGATGCAGCAGGAGCATATAGTAACACAGATTAAGCAGAAATATCCATATGTCGATATAATTTTCGGAACCCATAATCTGCATCAATTTCCGTCTCTTTTGGAAAAACATCTTAAAACTAAAAAGCCGGTATATGAAATTCAAAACTCCACTGATGAAATTTTTGAAGGCATAGACTCAGAGCGCAGATATTCTTATAAGGCTTACGTTAAAATTATGCAGGGCTGCAATAATTTTTGCTCTTACTGCGTTGTTCCTTACACCCGGGGCAGAGAAAAAAGCAGGAAAAGACAAGATATCTTAAATGAAATCACGTCTCTTGCAAACAGCGGCGTAAAAGAGGTTATGCTGCTCGGGCAGAATGTGAATTCTTACGGAATAGCGGATAATATAGGCACATCTTTTCCTTCTCTTCTGCGTGAAGTAAACGAAATTAAAGGCATAGAAAGAATAAGGTTTATGACCTCCCATCCAAAAGACTTATCAGACGATCTTATTGACGCAATGAGCGAGTGCAGCAATGTTTGCAACCACTTGCATCTTCCTATTCAATCGGGCTCCAGCAGAATACTTGCTTTAATGAACAGAAAATACGACAGGGAAAAATATTTATCGTTAGTTGACAAAATAAAAGCAAAAATTCCTGATATAAGTCTCACTACTGATATAATTGTCGGTTTTCCTACAGAGAGTGAAGAAGACTTTGCTGATACGCTTGATATTATTGACACTGTGCGTTTCGACGGAGCGTACACATTTATATATTCACCGAGAAAAGGCACAAAGTCGTATGACATGAAACTTGATATACCAGCTGATGTTATAAAAGAAAGATTTTCGCGTCTTCTTGATATTCAGAAAAAAATATCTGAAGAAAATAAGTTTAAATATTTAAATACCGCAGTCGAGGTTTTATGCGAAGGCAGAAGCAAAACCGAATGGGAAATATTAACAGGCAGGACGCGTGATAACCAGCTTGTAAACTTTACCGGCAGCGCAAACGCCGGCGATATTATAGAAGTATATATTTCAAACACTAAATCATTTTATCTTCAGGGAAAACAGATATAATAATATAAGAGGCAAAAAAATTATGGAACTAACGCCAATGATGAAGCAGTATCTGCAAATACATAAACAGGTTCCCGACGCTATTTTACTGTTCAGGCTCGGGGACTTTTATGAAATGTTTTTTGATGACGCTGTAACAGCATCAAGAGTATTATCTTTAGTGCTTACGGGCAGAAACTGCGGCCTTGACGACAGAGCGCCTATGTGCGGCGTGCCTTATCACGCAGCAAATACCTATATCGCAAAGCTTATTAAAGCGGGTCATAAAGTAGCAGTCTGCGAACAAGTAGAAGATCCCGCACTTGCCAAAGGAATTGTAAAACGCGAGATAATAAAGATAATTTCACCGGGCACTGTAACAGACGACGCTCTTTTAAATGAAAAAGAAAACAATTACCTGATGTGCATATTTGACAATTCCGCTTCCGTTTGTGTTGCTTATGCGGATGTATCAACAGCGGAATTTAAAACGTGCGTAATATCTGGTTCTGATAGATACATAAATTTAGCAAATGAAATAGAAAAAATTTCGCCGAAAGAAATTTTATGCAATGACATTTTTTTTGAACAGAATGGCAAAAAAAATATTTTATCAAAATCTTACGATACAATATCGAAACTTGATAATAGTTATTTTGATTACGACAACGCTCTTTTAGTTTTAAAAAATCATTTTGATATGCAAAGCCTAAACAAATCAAATTTTTTTGATGCCGACAGTGTTCTTTATGTAAAATGCGCGGGGGCTGTTTTAAAATATTTAGACAACAATAACAGGCAGATTATAAAATACATAAAAAAAATAGACAAATATTCACAGGACGATTTTATGGTTCTGGATTCATCAACAAGGCGAAACCTTGAGCTTACATCAAATATGGCATCAGGCGATAAATACGGCTCGCTATTATGGGTTTTAGATAACTGCAAAACATCAATGGGCAGCCGAAAACTTAAAGATTGGATAGAAAACCCTTTAATAAAACACGATAAAATAATTTCTCGTCAGGATGCCGTTGGGACTGTAAGATCGGATATAATTTTAATGAACGATCTGTCTGACGTTTTATCAAAAATATACGATTTAAAACGGGTTTCAACGCGCATATGCAACGACAGCTGCTCTCCTAAGGATATGCTGATGCTTTGCGCTTCAACGATCGGAATTAAAAACATAAAAAATCTTACAAAAAATTCAAAAAGCAGTCTTTTAAAAGAACTTTCCGATAAAATAGACACACTTGAAGATATAAAACAATTAATCGATGACTCAATTTC
>JAAZOI010000212.1 GCA_012797825.1 Eubacteriaceae bacterium
ATTTGATATAACTGCGCCGTGATCCATTTCAGAACCTGTCGCCGATAAAGTAACAACTGTAAAAATAGGAAGCGCATCTTTTATAAGTGAATTATTCAAAACCAGTTCCCAAGCGTCGCCGTCATATTTTGCCGCGCAAGCAACCATTTTTGCGCAGTCTATAGAGCTGCCTCCGCCTACTGCCAGTACTCCGCCTATTTTATGTTCTTTGCAAAGTGCTGCGCCTTTGCGGACTGTATCTATTTTTGGATTCGGCTCAACGCCGGACAATTCAAAATATTTTATTCCATTTTCTTTAAAAATACTAATTACCGTATCATAAAGTCCCGTTCTTTTTATGCTTCCTCCTCCGTAAACAAGAAGAATACTATCTGTGTATTTTTTTATAGATTCTCCAAGATGGCTTATCTGACCTTTTCCGAAATACACTTCTGTGGGCTGTTGAAAATAAAAATTATTCATAATATTTTCCTTTCAGTTGAGTTTTAATATTATTATTTATTTAAAAATTTTAAATTAAAAACAATATTAATTTATTTAATCTTACTATTTTTAAATCATTTTGCAATACTAAGCTTTTATGCAAATAATTTTCTATCTGAAAATTAGTTTATTTTTTAACAAATTAAATTTTTATAATTTTTTTATTATACTGTTTTTCTTACATTTTACTATTTATACACTTTATTTTATTCAATGTAAACATTTAATTTTTTATTTGGTATACTTATATAAACTAATTTAAGTATACGGAGGATAATTATGCAACAATTTCCATATCTGTTTTCTGAATTAAAAATCGGAAAAAGAATATTAAAAAATCGTATTATAGTCTCTCCTACAGGTGAGACAATGCCTAACTTTGACGGATCTCCAAGCTCTCAGGTTATGGCATATTATGCAGAAAAAGCAAAAGGCGGAGCCGCGGCAATAACATGGGGAATACTTGCTGTTGAATTCCCAAGAGGCAAAACAGGCGACGTAAAAAACAGAGCTGATACTCCTAAAATTGTAAAAGATATGAATAGAATGGCTGAAGGCATTCAAAGATATGGCGCGTTGTTTATACCTCAGCTTTTCCATGCAGGAGCAATGACTAATTCTGAAGCTACCGAAGGTTATGAACCGGTATGCCCAAGCAATAAAGAAGTTGAAAGCTTATACATAAGCAGATACAGAAAACAAGGCCCAATGCATGAGCTAACAACACAAGAAACAAAAGAAATTGTTCAAAAATTTATAAAAGCTGCTACATACTGCCAGATGGCAGGAGCGGATGGCGTAAATCTTCACTGTGCTCACGCATATTTAATAAACCAATTCTTATCGCCTGATACAAACTCAAGAACAGACGAGTACGGCGGAAGTCTTGAAAACAGAATGCGTTTCGCTTTAGAGATTGTGGAAGGCATTCGTAAAGCTGTCGGACCCGATTTCATAATCGGCGCAAGAATACCCGGAAGAGAATGGGTAAGCCACAGTATGACTGAAGAAGAATGCATAGAATTTGCGCGCCGTATGGAAAAAGCGGGATGCGATTATCTTGACGTAAGCGCCGGAATGAATATGTCACAGGCTAAAATAATTGAAACGGGAGCTTACCCTCAAGCATCTAAACTTGAATATGCTTTGAAAATAAAACAAGCCGTTTCTATTCCTGTAGGTACAAACGGAATGCTCCGAGATCCCGATTTCTGCGATAATTTAATAAAAGAGGGTAAAGTTGACTTTGTAATGATGGCCAGAACTGTTATATGCGATCCCTACTGGCCGCAGAAAGCTTATGAAGGAAGAATAGATGAAATTAGACCTTGTATATCATGCAACGACGGATGCATGGGACGCGTAAGACGCCGCCAGCACGTAAGCTGCGTACTTAACCCGACAGCGGGACGCGAAGAAACACTTGGCAAACTGCAGAAAACCGATACTCCGAAAAAAGTAGTTGTAATAGGCGGCGGTATAGCCGGTATGCAGGCTGCAATAGTAGCTTCTAGCATAGGACATAAAGTCACACTTCTTGAAAAAACAGACAAACTGGGCGGTCAGCTTAACCTTGCAAGCGTTCCGCCTCATAAAGATCAGATAAATAAAGCTAAAAACTGGTTCGCGAATGAATGCGTTCGCCAGGGTGTAACTGTTAAGTTAAACACGCCTGTTGATTTACAGACAATTAAATCGCTTAACCCTCAAGGCGTAATTGTCGCAACAGGCGCTCTGCCTATTACAAAACTTCCAATTGAAGGGCTTGAAAATGCGGTTCAGTCATGGGATATCTTAAAAGGAGATGTAGCTGTACCCGAAAAGAAAAAAGTAGCTATAATTGGAGGCGGAATAGTCGCATGCGAAGTGGCTCAAATGATGCTGCAAAAACAAAATGAAGTGACAATAATTGAAATGCTGCCCGCTCTTGCAGGCGCGCTGGAAGATATTCACTTAACAGATATGCTTATTGAGTTTAAAGAACATAATGTAGATATAAACGTTCTTTCAGTAGCTAAGAAAATAACAAAAGATTCTGTAACGTTTGTAAAAGACGGTAAAGAAATTACAGTTAATGCGGATATGATAGTTCTTTCTGTAGGACAAAGACCTGAAGGAACAGATTTGATTAAACAATTAAAAGAAGAGGGATATAAAGTCTCCGTTATCGGTGATGTTAAAAAACCCGCTAAGATTTATAACGCTACATTAGACGGTTTCTACGCAGGGCTTGACATCTAATTACGAAAACTATATGCTATAAAAAACTAAGGAGACATTTATATTGTCTCCTTTTTAATTTAATATAGTTTTATTTAATTGGTACGCATATTTCGCAATAATTGTTTTTAATCATCATTGTTGCATATCTTTCTATTACAGGTCTTGTCATATCAAGCTCAAAACCCTGTTTTAGTAATTCAGGAAATATTCCCTCCCAAGCTTTTTTAATATCTTCTGCAGTGTGAGGTATTTTAACAACAGCATATTTGCCACCATCAATCATTCCCCGGCATATATGACGGTCATTTACAATAAAATCATTTTGTATAAC
>JAAZOI010000019.1 GCA_012797825.1 Eubacteriaceae bacterium
AACTTCCTGATATTAGCAAAATTGAAAAATTAATAACAAATAAAACAAAAGCGTTTATATTAAATACACCGGGCAATCCCACTGGCAGAGTTTATACAAAACGCGAAATGGATGACATTGCTTACCTTGCAAAAAAACATAATCTGTTTATAATAAGCGACGAAGTTTACAGGGATTTTATATATGACGGAGAAGAGTTTTTAAGTTTCGCGGCAAGGAAAGATGTTGAAGACAGAGTAATATTAATTGAAAGCACATCAAAAAGATTCAGCGCTTGCGGAGCGAGAGTAGGGTTCTTAGCAACAAAGAATAAAGAAGCGTATGAAGCTCTATTAAAAATGGCGCAGACGCGACTGAGCGTATCTTACATAGACCAAGTAGGAGCGGTGGAACTTTTTAAACTTGATAAAAACTATTTACATAATCAGCTGGCTGAATACGAAGTAAGACGCGACACTATTTGCGACGAACTTTTAAAAATTGAAGGAGTAGTATTGCAAAAGCCTAAAGGAGCTTTTCATATACTTGTAAAATTGCCGATAGCTGACTCGGAAGATTTTATACAGTTTTTACTCAATGAATTTAATTATGAAGGCGAGACGGTGCTTATTACGCCGGGAGCTGATTTTTATTTCAATGAATCGTTAAGCAAAAATATGGTAAGAATATCATATGTGTTAAAAGCGGAAGATTTAAAACGCGCCGCATTGCTTTTAAGAATTGCTTTAGACGAATATATGAAAAAATGATTGACACAGTAAGCTAAACTGAATATAATAGACAGTACCGAATTTTTTCGGTACACATCGCGGGGTGGAGCAGCTGGTAGCTCGTCGGGCTCATAACCCGGAGGTCGCAGGTCCGAATCCTGTCCCCGCAACCAACGTGGCGGAGTAGCTCAGATGGCTAGAGCACACGGTTCATACCCGTGGTGTCGCGGGTTCGACTCCCTCCTCCGCTACCATTCTTTTTAAACATATGGCCCCTTGGTCAAGCGGTTAAGACACCGCCCTTTCACGGCGGCTACAGGGGTTCGAATCCCCTAGGGGTCACCAATAAAGATAATCAAGGGCGCATAGCTCAGCTGGGAGAGCACCTGCCTTACAAGCAGGGGGTCATAGGTTCGAGCCCTATTGCGCCCACCATTTTGTAAAAGATAAAGCGATGATTTCATCGCTTTTTTTGTTTGATAATTATAGTTATTTATTTTGTTGATTGAGATTGGATAATGGAATATAATTATCAAAAATAAATATAAGTATAATTAATCATAGGGTGTATGTTGGGGATAAGGGTAGTCAGAAAGAGGTTTGTAATGAAATGGTTTCAACCAATTGAATGTGATAAAACAGTAAAAAAACCATTAGTATGTGATGTAGCTAGTTTTGAAGATGATGGTTATAATGAGAACTCATTCAAAATAGGTAAAGAAATAAAAAATTGGGATGAGAATACTTTTATAAAAGCTAGTGAAAAGAAATGCAATGGTGTTCCTGACGATGTTTTACAAAATACTTACATGATACCTATATATTCAGAGCGTTTAGTTAACGAGATAAACAATGAAAATATTAATGGTGTGCAATATCTAAAAATACATGTAAAAAATTATTATAACGAAAATTATAATGAGTTTTGCATTGCGAATTTTTTAAATTATATTGAAGCTTTTAATTATGAAAAATCTATATTTAATAGATTTTCTGACGATTTTCCAAATCCTAATGTTAGAGGACAGATTGCAGGAGTTACAAAATTTGTTTTAAACAAAGAAAAAATTAAAGGCTTTGATATTATAAGATTAAGTGAGTATAATAGTAGATTTTTTGTTTCTGAAAAGTTCGTTGACTTATTTAAAAAAAAT
>JAAZOI010000213.1 GCA_012797825.1 Eubacteriaceae bacterium
AAGAATTTATCTGGACTACATACATTCATGAACATCCGCTTTATCTTATAAAAATCGGTCAGCCGGAAAAAGTTGTAGATCAGCTCGCAGAAGCGTTCAGACAAGTATGTCAGGCTCTTGCTCCGCGACCGGTAGTGCTGCGTTTCTCAGACTTTAAATCAAGCGAATACCGCGATTTAAAAGGCGGCGATGAATTCGAACCGAATGAACCTAGCGCATTGCTTGGATGGCGCGGCGCTTCAAGATATTATGATCCCAAATATATAGAAGCGTTTAAGCTGGAAATAAAAGCTGTTAAAAAAGTACGTGAAGAATTCGGACTTAAAAACCTTTATGTAATGCTTCCGTTTACACGCACAGTAGAAGAATGTGAAAAAGTAATTAACTTAATGGCTGCCGAAGGTCTGCAGAGAGGTCCCGACTTTAAAGTATGGCTTATGGCGGAAATACCTTCAAATATTGTGCTTGCCGACCAATTTAACAAATATATCGACGGATATTCTATAGGCTCTAATGACCTTACAATGCTTCTGCTCGGATGCGACAGAGACAACGATACTGTTTCTCATATATTTGACGAAAGAAATCTTGCCGTAAGAAGAGCGGTTAAACACTTAATTGATGTTGCTCATAAAGACGGAAAAACAGTGTCAATATGCGGTCAGGCGCCAAGCGTTTACCCCGAATTTACGGAATTTTTGGTACGCAGCGGCATAGACAGCATTTCGGTTAACCCCGATAAGGTTAAATTTACAAAACATATGGTTGCTCAGGTTGAACAGCGCATAATGCTTGACGCTTTAACAGGCAAAGGCAAAGTAAGCGACGAAGACGTAATCTGGTAATAAATTATAAATAAAATTATAAGTCCCGTATTATAAAATACGGGACTTTATTTATGATATAATATATCTGTATTTATGACAAAAAATAATGTAGCGGCGATCATTGATCGCCATTCTTTTAATATTATAAATATAAAACTTAAACTTTTTATTAGCTATATATAAAATCTATCTAATTGCCATTTTAGCGGATTATTCTCAATGTATTCGGCTATTTCTTTATATTCTTTTTCTCCTCGTATAATTCGGTCATAAAATGATTTCTGCCATATTTCACAACCTGCTTGTCTTGTTATGTAGCCTTTTAGTTGTTGTATTATCTGTGATATTGCAGGGTTTTTATGTATTTCTTTCTCTTCATCTCTTTGCAGCAAAATAATTAAATGAATATGATTCGGCATTATAACGTATGCATCAACTATGGTATTGAGATAATGATTGCTTATTTTGTTTATTCCATCCTCACATATATTCCCTATTTCTGATAAGGCAATATTATCTTGTTGGCGATCATTGTTCGCCTCTACATTTTTGTCTGTATTGTTTATTTTTGTCCATAAAATAGGCTGTTTATCTTTTGTGCATATAGTTATAAAATATGCGCCATTTTTGCTGTAATCGTAACTATCCAGACGGTTCGATTTTCGGTAAAAACTCATAAAATTTTTACTCCTATAAAATAATATCAATTATAATCATGCCAGATTATATATTCGTTATTAAATAATTTGCCATATTTATAAATTTATTCAATTTCCTATTGCAATATATATATATATATAATTTTATATATAGCTATTATTATATATTGTTTAAAGGAGAATAGAACATGGAAAAAATAAAAAAACCGTTTTATAAAAAATGGTGGGTATGGCTTATCGTAATTATAATTATCGGAGGTATAGCTGCTGCAAGCGGCGGCAACGATTCCAAAACAACCGGCAGTAATACAAACAATTCGCAGACTCAAACTCAGCAAAAACCGGAGCCTATTGCAGTTACAACAGATACTTTGTTTAAGGCGCTAGATGATAATGCGTTAAGCGCATCAGATACATACAAAGGCAAATATGTTAAATTGACAGGCATACTTTCAAACATAGACAGTGACGGTAAATATTTTTCATTAGGCTCAAGTAGCGACAAATATATGTTTGATACAGTTCTCTGCAATATTGATAAAGAACAATTAGATAAAGTTAAAACTTTTAAGAAAAAACAATCAGTTACGGTAATAGGTACAATCACGAATGTTGGGGAAGTTATGGGGTATACTTTAGAAGTAGAATCAATAAAATAATGCAAGTATTAAAAGCGGGATAAATCCCGCTTTTAATTATGTTAACTATTATACATAAATTATCTATAGTCGCTGATAACAGCAGCTTTTTTTATTAGCATTTAATTTAATTATATCTATCATCTTTTATTAAATTTATTATTATGCTGGCCGTTTCTTCTATCGCGTTATTCGATGTATTGATAACATTAATATTTAATCTTTTAAACAAATCGTCAGCATATTCAAGTTCTTTTTTTATATTTGACATTTCCGCGTAACTTGAATTGTGGTCAATCCCGTAAGCGCTGATACGTTTTGAACGAATTATATGAAGCTTTTCGGGATCAATGGTAAGACCTATCATTTTTCTTCTCGGTATTTTGAACAAGTTTTTATCAGGCTCAAACCCGTAAACAATAGGATAATTAGCCGCTTTTATATTCTGATTGGCAAGGTATACGCAAATAGGCGTTTTTGATGTTCTTGAAACGCCAAGCAAAATTACATCAGCCTGACGCAGATGGCTTACGCTTTTACCGTCATCCGACTGAACGGCAAATTCAATTGCCTCCATGCGTTTAAAGTAGTTTTCGTCGAGCAGTCTGTTTTGCCCGGGAATGTATTTAGGCTCAAGGCCTGATAACTCACGCATCATGTTAATTGTACCGATAAGCAAATCCTGGCATTTAATGCCGTTTTTATCAAGTTCGCTTTTCAGATAGCTGTTTATATCCTTTAAAACTACAGTATAAATAACAATGGCGTTATATTCTTTTGCCCTTTTTATAATAACGTCAACATCTTTATAAGTTTTTATAAAAGGGAAAGTATAAACGTCAAAGTCATCCGAACAGAATTGCGACAGCGCTGTTTTAAAAACAACATTTGCAGTCTCGCCTATTGAATCGGATACTAAAAAAACATGAAATTTAGCCATTATAATTCTATTCTTTCTTGTATAAAGTTTTTAACTTCCTCTATTTTAATTCTGTCCTGCTGCATTGAGTCTCTATGCCTAACGGTTACGCATCCGTCTTCCAAAGTGTCAAAATCAACTGTTATGCAAAACGGGGTTCCCACCTCATCCTGCCTTCTGTAACGCTTGCCTATGCTGCCTGCTTCATCATAATCGACATTGAAACTTTTTAAAAGCGATAAGTATAGCTCACTGGCCTTATCGTTCAGTTTCTTTGTAAGCGGAAGAACCGCTGCTTTATACGGCGCAAGGAACGGATGAATTTTAAGCACATTTCGCTCATCGTCATCGCCTATCGCTTCTTTTTCATATCCGTCGCAAAGCACCGCAAGCATTAGTCTGTCAACGCCTACAGACGGCTCAATGCAATAAGGATAAAATTTTTCGTTTGTTATCGGGTCAATATATTTCATATCTTTGCCCGAATACAGTTCATGCTGCTTTAAGTCAAAATCTGTTCTGTCAGCTATGCCCCACAATTCGCCTATGCCGAATGGGAAGGCGTATTCTATGTCCGTTGTGGCGTTGCTGTAATGAGACAACTCATCCGGTTTATGGTGTCTTAGAGACACATTTTCTTTTCTCAGACCTATATTATATAAAAACTGTTCGCAGTAATTTTTCCAATATTCAAACCATACAAACTCTTCTTTGGGTTCACAGAAAAATTCAAGCTCCATCTGCTCAAATTCTCTTGTTCTGAATATAAAGTTGCCCGGCGTTATTTCGTTTCTGAACGATTTGCCTATCTGCGCTATGCCAAACGGCAGACGTTTTCTGGTTGTTCTCTGAACATTTTTAAAATTAACAAATATGCCCTGACACGTTTCAGGTCTTAAATATATCTGGCTTGCGC
>JAAZOI010000214.1 GCA_012797825.1 Eubacteriaceae bacterium
AACAATTTAATAGGCGATATTACATATATTACCATTATATATTAATATGCAATATTGTAAATATCAAAGTTAATTAAATAAAAAAAGGCATATTGCCTCTTTTTTAACATGTTTTCAGATTTTTTTAACTCTTACTTGATTTATGTGAAAAAAAAGGCTGTTAATATAAGCAGACGGGTAACTATAATTAATCAGCCATTTTATTCACATTTAAAATCATAGAAAGAATTATTGTTTTTTAATAATCCTTATCTATTAAATATCACATATTTTTTAATATTTCAGATTAAGTTCAATATACATATATAGATAATTTCATTGTATCAAATTCAATACATTAATTATAGTTTTGAGTTAATAAACGAAATTAATATATTATAACTGTTATTAATATGGTTCTCCATTTCTTTTTGGGCATACTCAGGCAAATTCAAACGGATTGAATTTATAACGGATTTATGAGAATTCGCTATATTTTGTATATTTTCTATCTGATTATTATTAACCAAATTAATCATTACTACTTTTTTTAATAATTTAATTTTACTTCTAAGCTGATTATAATAATCAATTATATATTTATTTCCGCAGGAAACTACTATAAGGTTATGAAATTCATCGTCGTCCGAAGCAACGTCGCTGTAATTGTCATTATGTTCAAATTCCCGCGCGGCTATTTTTCTCATCTCTTTAATATTGGGGCAGTTTATTTGACTTGCGCATAAAAAAGCCGCTTTGCTTTCAAGCAATGTTCTGGCGATATGTATTTGTGAAATATCCGCAAAATCAACCTCGCGTACAGAAAATCCCTGTTCTGAGTTTTTTCTTACAAACCCTTCCTCGCACAGCATAAGCAGAGCTTCTCTTACGGGAGTGCGGCTTACATCAAGATCTTCCGATATTTTTGAGATATTTAATTTTTCGCCGGGTTTTAAATTTATTGCCACTATTTCTTGTAAGATTATGTCGTAAACGAGATGCTTAACGCTTTCAAACGGATTGTTTTGCAGATGAGTATATACTTGCTGTTTATCCATAAATTTTACCGCCTCTTTTTGCAATTATTTAAAAGTAAACTTCAATTACTATCAAAGTCATTTATTTCAAAAACTAATACCTTAATATCGTTTATCACATATGCAAAAAATTGAGTTTTTGCGTGTGTGTATTATGAAAATATAAAACTGAATGCTGAAAGTAGAATTTAGTAAGACGTATATTTATTATATAATATTATCAATTTATCTGTAAATACATTTGTAAATAAAAAAAGGGGCTTCCGCCCCTTTTTTAATAACTATATATTAATATGCACCGCGCCGTTCATATTTGTGCTGTTCGTGTAGAAGTACCTTATGTACCCCATCCCTTTTAGCTTCACGCAGTACGCAATCACGTCTTTTATATTTGTATCGCTTACATAAAAATCGGCGGCGCCGCCCGTTAAATGTAAGCTCAAAGGCGATGAACCTTTTAGCGAAGCATTAAATTTTACGCACCTTACACCGCTTGTAATGTTGACCGGCTTGTTAAAGTGGGTTCGTATCATCATAAGCGCGTCCATAAGTTTAGCCTGAACCTCAACAGGATAGCCGTTGCAATACTTTTTATGGTTAGGCTTTAAACATCCGCACACAAATTCCTCTTTCTTAAAATGCTCATATTTGCTCCAGTCCATAACATACTTTGGCGGCGTTATGCTTGCAATTACTTTGTTTAAACAAGCGTTTGTAACAGGGCCGCATATTCCGTCCTGCACAAGCTTGTACTTTTTTTGCACCGCAAGCACTGCGCTTATTGTCTTTACTCCCGCTATGCCGTCAACAGCGAGCTTATAGCCGAGCTTGTTCAATTTTATCTGCACCGCTTTTATTTTATCTTTGTTATATCCTAGCTTACTTAGCTTCTCCTGTATTAATTTTAAAGTCTTATTTGATAGCATTTGCAGCACCTTCTTTTCTACACGTCAGTTTCGGTAGTATCAGCATCATCGCCGTCTTTCAGCATTTGCATAAAAGCATCCGCTTTTTTAGCGGCGTCCGAAAAGCTGTTGTTATACCACCATGACGCGCCAATCGCTCCAAGCGATATCAGCGTACCTACAATGTTTGCAATTCCGCTCTCGTCATATTGTATAGGGCTTTTTCCCATGCTCTGCAAAACCATATTTATAAGCACCAGCACCAGCACTATTGTTCTTACTATTGTTGCTTTTGATATTTTCATTTTTTATCTCTCCTTTTATTTTAAAATTGCGTATACAAGGCTCGCAAACGCGATAACTACGCCCAGTATCCACTGATAATCTTTTTTTGTTTCTTTTTTAGCGGCAAGACTGTCCTCCACGGTTTTTAGCCGCAGATCAATTTCGTCTTGCGCGCTTTCATATCGAGTCTGTTTTTCTCGCAGACCGTTGTATTTCTGTATAAGCGTCTGCGTTTTTGCAAGCTCTATCTTAAGTTCGTATATCATATTTACCAGTTCCTTTATTGAGTAAGCGTCATTTTCCATATATCACCTCGCAAATACAAAAAAACACCTCTATGGGTGTTTTAAATGCATATTCTATTTTATGCTTTTACTTGTTATTCAAAAAGCTGCGTATCAGGGCTTGCAGGATCAAAGTCATCTTCCCTGACAAAGATTTTTATATAAGAATGATTAGAGGATGAGTATTCTTTGTCTATTGTTATTATATCTGCGAAAGCCGCTTTATCTGAGCATGCTTTAATAATATCCGCTAGCTTTGACAAATCCTCAAGTGAGCCGTAAATTCCGTCATCATTAATAAATGCCTCATTCCATGTGACAATTTTTAAATACATATACGGACCTAAATGGTCATGTTCGCTTTTTGTATTATTGTTCGGGTTTTGGCTGTACTGTTTTAAAGTTTGACAGAATTTTAAGATACCTTCTTTTGAACCTATGATAATCCAAAATTTTTCTTCTTTATCATAATCATAATAGTATCCTAATTCTCTCCATTCTTCAATTGTTTCAAGCTTTAATGCGCGGGACATTGCCATACAACTCAATCCTCAATTAATATTCTAATATTATATCATATTAATAACACAATGATTTATACTTCCAGCCAACCGGGATATTTTTCTTCTTCCGACGCATCGTTTGATATGAAGTTCAACAGCTCAACGTACAACTCTCCCGCCTCGTCTCTGTATGCGTTTATTATAGGTACGAAGTCAAAAACTGTTTCTGCGATGTATGCTTCTATTACTATTTCTCCGTCAAAAACAGATTCTTTATAGAAGTCATCACATAATAGCGATAAATTATAAGAATTAACAAAGCCGTTACAAACGGCGGCAATTGTCTCGTCTTCTATAGTATAATTTATTTTATATACATCGTTTACCTGCGGACTGTATTTTATCCTCATGCGTTCCACCTGCCTATTGCGAAAGCGCTTATATTTGTATCGGTGCCTGTAGCTCGTGAGAGTATATCTATGCCTCTTAAAACTACATTTGTTGTTGTCGGAATATTTCCTACAGTGCCCCATGATGCGCTTGTCCCCCATCTGAATTCTGTGCATACAACAGCGGGGCGTGCGTAAAATGTAGCGGGAAACGTCCAAGTCCTGGTGCCCTGATAAAGCGAA
>JAAZOI010000215.1 GCA_012797825.1 Eubacteriaceae bacterium
ATTGCCAGAAAAACAGCCGAACATATGAAAAGTTTCGGATTTAAATTAGTTGCATATGATCCGTTTGTCAAAGAAGAAGTATTCCAAGCGGCAGGAGTTGAAAAAGTAAGTTTGGATGAGTTGTGTAAAATTTCTGATATAATATCAGTTCATGTGCCGCTTTCAAAAGAAACATTTCATTTAATTGCAAAGCCGCAGTTTGATATTATGAAAAAAGGAGTTATTATAGTTAATACCTCAAGGGGCGGGCTTGTATGCCAGGAAGATTTGCTTGATGCAATTGATGCAGGCATAGTAAAAGCCGCGGGACTTGACGTATTGGAAACAGAGCCGCTTACAAACATAAATGAGAGAATTTTGAAATACGACAGTGTCGTGCTTACGCCTCATTTCGCTTTTAACAGTGAAGAATCGTTTGAGGAACTGAGAGAAAAAGTTGTCTTAAGCGCAATAAAAGTACTGAAAGGCGAACTGCCATTTAATGTTGTTAACAAGAAGAACTTAATATAAAAAGTAAAACCGTAAAATTTGAACCGCTGCAAAGCGGTTTTATTTTACTTTATAATAATATATAATGAATATAACGTTATTATATGAGGTTATATTATGATATTGGTTTTCGGCCATAATTTTTCTTACACGGATATTGACAGTATAGTATCATCAATTGCGCTTGCATATATTTTAAAAGCTGAAGGCAAGGATGCGAAACCGGTTATTATCAATAAAAATGCAGTGCAGGATTCGGAGAAAAATATTATTTCGAAAATCGGCGGTTTAGAGATACCGGAATTTGTATCTAAAGATATGGTTTCAGATAATGAAATAGCTATTGTAGACCACAATGATCCTGATGAGTCATACGGTGCTATTGGTATTAATAAAACGCCAGTATTTTGTATTGACCACCATTCCGACACGGGAATAAAGGCCGATGTAAAAATTATAAAGAAAGTCGGGGCTGCGGCTACTCTGGTTGCAAAGCTGGCAAAAGACAAAAGCATTAAACTTACCGACAGTGTTGCAGAGGCTCTTGTTTTCGGCATACTAAGCGATACGAAAGGTTTTAGAAGTAAAAAAACAACACAGGATGATAAGGATATGGTTGAGTATCTGTATTCTGCTTATCATATATTAAAAAGTGTTGAGGAAATAGTTGCGATAGTGATTGTTGATACGGATATAAACAATATGACTATTGGAGAAATACTCAATAATGATTTAAAAGAGTACAACAATGATTTAATAGGCATTGCGTCAATGGAAGTTACGGATGACGATTATCTGGCAAGAATAGATGAAATAAAAAAAGAAGGATGGAACACAAAATACGAGTTATATATTTTCATGCTTTTTAAGTTTCACAAGAATGAAACATCCGTTTATTATTTTGACAAAAAATATAAATGTTTCCCAGATATTAAAAACTACAAATCAATAATATCAAGAGGGCAGGATATTGTGCCTGAAATTTTTGAGAAGATCTCAAAACCATAACAGGAGATAGTTATATGGAAAATGAAAAGAAATTCGCTGCAGTCGCGGCTAAGCCTGAAAACAAAAACTGGGATATGTTGATTAAACGAGAAGGAGCGCTTTACACAAGAGAAGGGGATGTGAGAAGCGAGTTTGAACGGGATTATACTAGGATACTTCATTGTCTTGCATTCAGAAGATTAAAACATAAGACACAGGTTTATATGAATGTTGATGATGATCATGTATGCACCAGGATGGAGCATGTTATGCATGTAGAATCAGTAAGTCATACGCTTGCCGCAAGACTTGGTTTGAATACTGAACTTACAAAAGCAATATCCATAGGGCATGATTTAGGCCATGCGCCGTTTGGACATCACGGTGAAGAAATATTAAGAAAACTTAGTAATAAATGCTTGAGTGAGGATTTTTGGCATGAGAAAAACGGACTTCATTTTGTTGAAGATGTCGAATTGCTTGAAGACGATTATAAAGTTAAAAGAAATCTTAATCTTACATATGCGGTAAGGGACGGTATAATATCCCATTGCGGAGAAAAGGATGAAAACGGGCTTAGACCGAGAGATGCGATTATTGATTTAAAAAATTTTGTAAACAAAGGACAATATCAAAGCGCAACTTGGGAAGGATGCATTGTAAAAATATCGGATAAAATTGCTTATTTAGGAAGAGATATTGAAGACGCAATAAGACTTGGGATTATTTCCAGCAAAGAGATAGAAATACTTGAGGAAATGACAAAAACAAATGATAAGGACGCTATAAATACAACAGTTATAATTCACAATATGATTAATGATATATGTGATAATAGTTCGCTTGAAACGGGAATAAGACTTAGCGATCAAATTTTTGAACAAATGAATACAATTAAAAAGTTCAATACCGATTATATATATTTAAATAAAAAATTTGATACTTTTAGAAATTATACAGAGTTAATTATTAATGAAATATTTAACGTATTGCTTGACGCATATAAAGGAGAAAAAACTTTTGTTAGTTTGAGCGAAAGAAAAAAATTATACCGCGGGGAGTTGATAGAGGAATTCGCAAAATGGCTTGCGTGTTATTGCTCGTTTGAAAATGAAAATTCTTGTATAGACGATAATATAATAAAAAAATATAACAATAAAAAAA
>JAAZOI010000216.1 GCA_012797825.1 Eubacteriaceae bacterium
ACTTTGTTTTTATTTACTGCTTGTGTTTTGCCTTCTCCGCCTGTTTTAATTTCGTCTCTTGATTTTACCGCCGGCTCAGGCGCTGATTTTTTTTGATTTTCAACTTTTTCTATTCTCGCATTAAGAATATATCTTACCGTATCTTCTTTTATTGCGTCTGACATATCTTCAAACATATCAAAACCTTCTTGAGTGTATGCGTGGATAGGATTAATGTTGCCGTATGCCTGAAGTCCTACGCCTTGGCGCAGCTGATCCATGCTGTCAAGATGCTCCATCCATTTAACGTCTACTACTCTTAAAAGAATATCGCGCTCAAGTTTTCTCATAATTTCTCTTCCGACTGTTTTTTCCTGAGCATCATATGCATCAAATGCTTTTTGTAAAAAGAATTCTTCAACATCTTCTTTAATTTGAGGAATCATGTCAGGTTTAACTGAACTTTTTTGTAAAAACAGTTTTTCAAATTGTCCGATAAGTCCGTCTAAATCCCATTCTTCATAAAACTCGGATACTGATGTGTATGCGTTGCACTCTTTTTTAACGACATCACAAAGCATGTCTTTTATTTCCTGGCTTATGTCTTCTTTTTCAAATATTGATCGTCTCTGAGCATATATAACTTCACGCTGTTTATTTAAAACATTGTCAAATTGCAATACATTTTTTCTTATGCCGAAGTTTCGTGTTTCAACCCGCTTTTGAGCTGATTCTATTGCTCTGGTTATAAAACCGTGTTCTATGGGCATATCTTCGGGAAGCTTATCGGCTATTCCTTCTATTCGATCCCCGGCGAAAATTCTCATAAGATCATCTTCAAGCGATATAAAAAACTGACTGCTTCCCACATCGCCCTGTCTGCCTGCACGGCCTCGCAGTTGATTGTCAATACGTCTGCTTTCATGACGTTCCGTTCCAATAATATGAAGTCCGCCGAGCTCTTTTACACCTTCTCCGAGCACAATGTCGGTTCCGCGGCCAGCCATATTGGTGGAAATTGTAACAGCATCCTTCTGCCCTGCGTTTGAAATGATTTCAGCTTCTTTTTCATGGTATTTGGCGTTAAGCACATTATGTTTAATGCCGTTTCTTGCAAGCTGCCTGCTTAGTATTTCTGATTTTTCTATTGAAATTGTGCCTACAAGCACAGGCTGGCCGTCTTTGTGGCGCTCTTTGATTTCCTCTACAACAGCGTTGAATTTTGATTTTTCTGTTTTATATATAACATCATTCAAATCTTCTCGTATCATAGGCTTATTAGTCGGTACGCTTATTACATTCATGTTATATATTGACAGAAATTCTTCTTCTTCAGTTTTGGCTGTGCCGGTCATGCCTGAAAGCTTATTATAAAGTCTGAAAAAATTCTGGAAAGTTATAGTAGCCATAGTAACGCTTTCGCGCGCGACAGTTACATTTTCCTTCGCTTCAATAGCTTGATGGAGACCTTCCGAGAAACGTCTTCCGTACATCAGCCTTCCGGTAAATTCATCGACAATTATAACTTCGCCGTCTTTGACTATATAATCTTTATCTCTGTGTTTAAGCACATGGGCTTTCAGCGCTTGATTAATGTGGTGCAGAATTTCCATATTTTCTACATCCGATAAATTATCTATTTTAAAATATCTTTCTGCCTTAGCAGTTCCTGCTTCCGTGATTGACACCGCGTCTTCGTTTTCTTCCAGTGTATAATCGGTATCTTTTTTGAGCGTTTTTATAAAAGCGTCAGCAGTCTTATACAAATTTGTGCTTTTTTTACCGCTTCCCGATATTATAAGAGGA
>JAAZOI010000217.1 GCA_012797825.1 Eubacteriaceae bacterium
ACAGGGCACAAAAGGAGAAGGGGCAATACTGGTCGCGGATAAAGGCCAGGACATGACATATTATTTAAATATGGCGCAGGCTTTAAACAAACAGGGATACTCCGTTATGATATACGACCTGCCCGGACAGGGAAGAAGCCAAGGAGCGTACAGCACTTCATTTTATGAAGACAACAGCTCAGCGATGCAGGTGTACTCTGCAATGCTGGCGTTTTCACAGCTGTGTAAACTGCCGCCTGCGAATATTCATTACATCGGACACGGGTACGGCGCGCGCGCTATATTACAGGCGTGCTCGGTCGATTACATAGACCCTGTAAGCATAACTCTTATAAACCCGGAAATAAGCTTTAAATCCTCGGTGCTTGCAAAACTTCCCGTAATCGCGGATGATACCAAGCTTGAATGGGTTAAAAATTTAGGGACAAGCATAAGCGGAATGGATATTCACATTATCAGCAATCCCTCAAAATTTGATACAAGCAAGCAGCTTTCCGATATAATAAAAACAAACAATAATGTTACATTAGACAAAGATTTAATAATTATAGAACCTTTCGCTCCGCTGAGTAAAAACATAATAAACAGCACGGTTTCATATTTGTGCAATTTAAGTTCGTTTAATTATCAGCCTAACTTAACTATAATTATGATATATAATACAATGCTTGTTGCTATGCTGGTATTTATATTTTTAATTGCATGGTCGTTCTTAAGCTCTTTAAGATATAGAGATAAAACCGCAGGCGAATATAAAAATGAATTATCGCTTAATTTTTACTTATATAAATTAATGTTCTGGGTTCCTGCAGCCGTACTTGGCGCGATAGGTTTTTCAATAGGGTTTTTAATACCTATAGGATACCCTGTACAAGCGGCGCTTATAAGCTTCGGGTTTGGAGCTTATGGAATAGTGATGCTGTTTATGTACATTTACTCCAATTTCGCAAATGACGCAGGCGCGGGAATGTTTAAAGACGAGCAGCGGACAAATTGGATAGGCGGCATATTATGTTTTATCGCTTTATTTGTAATGCTTAAGATGTTCGGTCATTTCAGCCTTTATTATATGTTTCCGTTCGGGCAGAGATGGGTTTGGTTTATAGTGTTCAGTGTAGCCAACAGCATTACGTTCTTAATAATAGACAGGGAATACGCGGTTTTAAACGCGGACAGAAAATCAAAGGTAAAAATAGTTTTGGTTGTGCTGCTGCCATTTATATTGGCATCAATATTATTATTAATAATGGGAATCGCTATACTCGCCATGACGCTTATAATAGCTGCTTTAAGCATATTTTTAACTATATTGTTCGGCAGAGTGCTGCAGGCGCTTGATACCCAGATTATTGTTGCCGCAGGGCTTCAGGGAATAATACTTACAATGCTGCTTTTATCTTTTGGCATTGCAATAGCGTAAATAACAGAATAAATTTATTTAAAAAGCAGATGCAGTACGCATTTGCTTTTTTTATTTGCCTGCGATTATTTTACATATATTTAACAAATATATGATAATAGTTTTTACTTTCTTTTCTTATACTAAAAATATCTTAGATAAGGAAAAAAGGAGAATAATAAAGATACATGAAAAAATTACTTATACTTTCACTTACCGCAATTATGATAGTTACTTTATTTGCCGGCTGCGGCGCTAAAGCAAACGGAGCAATAACGGTTGTATCGCGTGAAGAAGGTTCGGGCACAAGAGGAGCATTTATAGAACTTGTCGGTGTTGAACAAAAAGATGCGAACGGAAACAAGGTTGATAACACAGTAGCTACAGCCGAAATTACAAACAGCACTTCTGTTGCAATTACAACAGTTGCAGGCAACGAAAAAGCTATCGGATACATTTCACTGGGCTCTATGAATGATACTGTAAAAGCTCTGAAAATCGACGGA
>JAAZOI010000218.1 GCA_012797825.1 Eubacteriaceae bacterium
ATCTTTATAATCATTAACGGTATAGCCTTTTTGCTTTAAAATGTTATCATCAACAGTTTGACCGAACATAGTTCTTATATCGATGCGTTGTTTAATACGCCAAGATCCGCAAGTTTATTTTCAAGAGCGTATGTAACCGTGAAATTTATGCTTTTATTTTTATTTACTGTCATAACCGCTTCGCTTTTCATACAGCCTGTCGTTAAAAATACGGTTATAACCATTATTATTAATATACAAGTTTTTTCATAAAAGCTCCGTATATGCAAGTATTGCTGTAATTGATTATAATAGGATAAATAATTTATATCAATCAATATGGCTTGCAATATTTTATAAATATGTTAAAATCAATAAGAAATTTAACGAGCCTTCAGTTTATCTGCGGTTTATAATTTAGAAATAGTGCGCCCTTAGCTCAGATGGATAGAGCATGTGGCTTCGAACCACAGTGCCGGGGGTCCGAGTCCCTCAGGGCGCGCCAATTATTTATATTAGTCAATTATCAAAACGTATTGATTTATTTATATGCAAATGTTAAAATTAACGTAAGGCGATGGGGTTCGCCGTTAAATGCGTTATGCTGATGACTCCTTATTTTGTGATAGGGAGTTTTTTTTATTACGGAGGATATTGTGCGAAAATATGTTTACATTTTAATAGGAGGGGCTATAGGGGCCGTTTTAAGAGTAGTTATAAAAGGTATAAATTTATTTAATTACAGCGGCAATATTCCTATAAACACTCTTATCATAAATATTAGCGGAGCTTTTATTTTGATGTTTTTTCTTACCGTTGCTTTTGAGGTAGCCGGGTTTGACGCAAATATAAGGCTGGGAATCTCGACAGGATTTTTGGGAGCTTTTACTACGTTTTCAACTTTGTGCAAGGAAACCGTGGTTTTAATATTTAACGGATATTATTTTTCCGCTTTTTTATACATATTGCTATCATTCGTGCTGGGGCTTGCGACAGCATATGCAGGATATATTCTGGCAAAAAAATATATAGTAAAAATAACAAAATAACGTTTTAATTATAGTTAAAGCAGCAGAGGAGAACAGATGAAGTTATTGCTGGTTGCGTTGGGCGGGGCTTTGGGAAGCATTGCAAGATATGCTTTGGGCAAAAAAATTACTGAAAAAACTATGGGTAAATTCCCGGCGGGAACATTTATAATTAACATAACGGGTGCTATTATGCTTGGTGTTGTGAGCTCGATAAACACTGATATATACACCTATGCGTTGTTCGGAGATGGATTTTTAGGCGCTTATACGACATTTTCTACGTTTATGTATGAGGGTGTTAACTTATTTCAGAATAGTGAAAAAAAGAATGCGTGCATATACATAATATTATCATTCATACTCGGTATTTTAGGATACATTGCAGGCGTTGTTATTTTTAAAAATATATAAGGAGGGCGGACATGAATTTACAGAGGGATTGCAAAATTTTAAAAATTTATATTTGTGAAGACGCAAAATATAAAGGACATAACCTTTATCACGCTCTTATTGAAAAGATGGCAGAGATTGGTATGGCGGGTGTTACCGTAACAAG
>JAAZOI010000219.1 GCA_012797825.1 Eubacteriaceae bacterium
AGAAAGCAGTATAAGAACCTTCAGGCTAAACGTGAAATGATGAAAAAAGGCGACAAAGTCGTAACTGCGGGCGGAATTCACGGAAAAGTTTTTTCCGTTAAAGATAACTATGTAATAATTGAAGTTATGCCCGACAACGTAAAAATGAAAATTAATAAATCGTCAATATCGGAAGTTGAGCTTCGCGAAGTGCCGACTAAGAAAAATGATGCGGTCGATGACGTAATTGACGATGATGATGAAGATCAGGAAGTTTCAAAAAAAGTAAAAAACGCAAAAGACTACTCAAAGAAAAGCAAAGCTGAAAACGATAAAAATATAATTGAAGCAGAAGTAATAGAAGAAACACCGGATAAAGAAAAAAAATAAAAGATAAAAATTAAACCTTTCGGTTTTGCCGAAAGGTTATTTTTATTTTAATTACATTAATTTCCAAAACGTAGAATTTTTACTTTTATTTAAACAAAATGTTGTATATAATAAAAAAACAGGAGTAAAAGCAATTGTTTGATTATATTATAGGTAATTTAGTAGAAATAGGCGCTGACTTTGCGGTAATAGAAAATAGCGGTATAGGATATGCTGTATACATATCCCGTAATACAGCGTTGTCGCTTGGGCATACTAAATCGGAAATAAAACTGTATACTTATGTAAAAATAAAAGAAGAAAGCATTATTTTATACGGCTTTATAAGCAAGACGGAGCGGGAGCTTTACCTTACTCTAACAAGCGTGTCGGGAGTGGGTCCTAAAGCCGCAATGGCGATACTTGGCAGCAATACTTCAGACAAAATAATAACGGCTATAATTAATAATGACGCTAAGCTTTTAAGCGCGTCTCCCGGAATAGGGATAAAAACTTCAAACCGAATTATTGTAGATCTAAAAGATAAATTCAAAGACTTTAATAATTTAACTGCCGCAGATGTATTAAGTAATGCGCATAGTCATGAAAAAAGCGTCTGCATTGACGCGCTTGTCACTTTGGGATATTCTTATTCTAAAGCCGCATCAATGGTAGATAAAACATTCAAAGAAACAGAAACAACAGAAAATAACATTCTTGCCGCGCTTTCGGTTGCGGATAGCATATAGAGGCTATAATGGAAAAAAGGATTATTACTACATCTAAAACAGATTCCGACTACGACATAGAAACGCTGCGGCCTAAATATTTAGGCGAGTATGTCGGCCAGGAAAAAATAAAAAGCAATATGGGAATTTTTATCTCGGCCGCGAAAGAAAGAGAAGATGTGCTTGACCATGTATTATTATACGGGCCTCCCGGACTTGGTAAAACCACGCTTGCGTATATAATCGCCAATGAAATGGGAGTCGGAATAAAAGTAACATCAGGACCCGCGATAGAAAAACCAGGAGACCTTGCCGCTATGCTTACAAGCATGCGCAAAGGCGACATATTATTTATTGATGAAATACACAGAATGAACAGGGTGGTTGAGGAAATATTATACCCCGCGCTTGAGGACTACGCGCTGGATATAATAGTAGGCAAAGGACCCGGCGCGCGCTCAATAAGACTTGAACTTCCCGCATTTACGCTTATAGGCGCAACAACCAGAGCAGGGCTTCTCTCATCGCCTCTGCGTGACAGATTTGGCGTTATGTGCAGACTTGAGCTGTATTCACCTCAGGAACTTAAAGATATAATACTCCGCTCCGCTAAGATATTAAATATGAAAATAACAGAAGCCGGCGCTGCCGAGCTTGCGAAACGCAGCAGAGGAACGCCCAGAATAGCGAACAGAATATTAAAACGCACACGTGATATAGTACAGGTCTTAAAACTTGACATAATTGATGAAAATTCAGCTAAAAAAGCTGTTGAATTTTTGGAAATTGACGAACTCGGGCTTGATGTGAACGACAGGCGAATGCTTAAAACTATAATAAATTCGTTTTCCGGCGGACCTGTGGGACTTGATACGCTTGCGGCCGCAATAGGGGAAGAAAAAGATAATATAGAAGACGTTTATGAACCATACCTTATACAGATAGGATTTATTCAGAGAACGCCCAGAGGCAGGATTGCTACTATTAATGCATATGAGCATTTACATATTCCGTATAAAGAGGCATAATTTATATATATGAAGACAAAAGACTTTGACTACTTTTTGCCTAAAGAAAAAATCGCGCAATCGCCCGCCGATAAGCGAGACTGTTCAAAATTAATGGCAATAAATAAAAAAACAAATGAAATACAACATAAACATTTTTATGATATTATTGACTATTTAAACCCGGGCGACTGCCTCGTGTTTAACGATTCAAAAGTAATACACGCAAGACTTGCAGCGAAGAAAAGCACAGGAGCGTCTATAGAGGTGCTGCTGCTTAAAGATATGTCATCTTCTATATGGCAGGCGCTAATAAAACCTGCTAAAAGATTAAAAGAAAGTGATATAATTTATTTTGATGATAAAGAAGTTACGGCAAAACTTTTAAAGAAATTTGATGACGGCGTTTGTGAAATAGAATTTATTTGTAACAGTAATGTATATGATAAAATAGAACAAATAGGCAAGATGCCGCTTCCGCCGTACATTAAAGACAATTCAAAATATTATGACAGGTATCAGACAGTTTACGCAAAGAATCTCGGCTCGGCGGCGGCGCCGACAGCAGGACTTCATTTTACTGAGGAACTGATTGAG
>JAAZOI010000220.1 GCA_012797825.1 Eubacteriaceae bacterium
AAGTTACTGAGGATTTTATTAACAATATAAACAATAATAACATAAAAACTTCTGCCGGCGTTGATTTGGCGGCAAAATAGAAATACAATATTTATGAGGTGTTTATAATGAAAGTTGGAATGTTTAGATGTATGCAGACGGAGGATATGTGCCCCGGAACTACTGATTACAAATTTATGAAACTTAAAAAAGGCGCGTTTGAAGGAATAGACGAGGAAATTGAGCTGATAGGCGTGAACACCTGCGGCGGATGCCCCGGTAAAAAAGTCGTAACAAGAGCCGAAGAAATGGTTAAACGCGGCGCTGATACCATAGTGTTCGCATCGTGCATGTCAAAAGGAAACCCTATCGGTTTTGCGTGCCCGCATTTTGAGCAGATTATAAAAGCTGTTAGGGAAAGACTCGGCGATAAAGTGAGGATTATCGATTATACGCATTGATTTTGCGGATAATTTTATATAATCGTTCCTATAATACGACATAATTCGACAAAAACAATAATATCATATGATTTAACGGATTGCGGATATTTTGTTGTATAAGCAATTAAGTATATTTGGAGACCTGTATACATTTAAGGGTGGGAGCAGGGAGAGGTCTGATATAATTTGTGAGAATACGTCAAATTGTAAAGCGAGCGAATATATTTATATTGCAATTATCGGGTATAAGATATTTATTATTAATCAAGCAAATAATTTCAGAATAGAGTAAAATCAACCCTTAACCACACATTTTAAGCAGTAATGTAAGGCGGAACGCCAAGGTTGTCGTTCCCTACAGTTTTAGGGATGTGGCGAGCAGAAGTAAGCGGAATAATTTTAGGCGGACAGGGATAGGTCAAATTATAAAAAAGAATGAAATGTGTATACTGTCGAGATTTAGGAATGATTTATAATCATATATATTATAACAGTTTTTAAATAGAGACACTTTATATAAATGAACGATGAAATTGTCGTTATTTGTCGAATATTGATGCCGGAATGAATTATATGCGGAGGTGTAAGTTGATACACTTGCTTATGTCGCTGATGATAATAAACATTTACAGATTATTTCACACAAAATAATTATATAAATATAGTTTTTTTAAAAGCAATGGAGGCTGGGATTGAAAGCAGGACTTATAAGATGCATGCAGACTGACGATATATGCAACACTACGCTTTGCTTAAAAGCCGTGCGCGAAAAAACGGGTTCGTTTGCCGGTATTGATGATGTTGAGATAATTTGCGTAAACACATGCGGCGGATGCCCCGGAAAGAAAGCGGTTAGCAGAGCGGCGGAAATGTCAAGAGTAGGAGCGGAAGCGATAATACTTTCTTCCTGCATGTATAACGGCTCGCCTATAGGGTTTAAATGCCCCAATTACGAGCAGATAAAAAAATCGCTTGAGGAAAATCTGCCAAAGGGCGTTGTTATAATTGACGGTTCGCATTAAAATGTATGATTATTTGGGCATAGAGCAGCGGCGATAGGTCACATTTTGTTTTCGGAAGTCTGATAATGATAAAACGGACATAGTCTAATGCAATTTATCGGATATCTGGTGTTGTTATCAATTGAATGTATATTATAAGGTCGGGCATTGGAGAGCGGGCGAACACAGTTCGCCCCTACGGTGAATGAAGGAGTGGGGAGAGGTCTGATAATTTACAAACGGAAGTATGATTTAATTAGGCAGAAGTCTAACGCAATTATCGGATATTTACGGTTCTTATCAATCAAAATGGTATTTTATAGATGAAGTTAACACCCAAACCTTAATTACATATTTACAGCGGCAAATTTATACGGAGCGGCAAAGCGTCGTTCCGTATTTTTATTTAATAATTATTTTAATAACCTGTTGATTGTTATTAAAGGTGAATATATAATATTTCTCGTTGTTCAAAATAAGATTACAGAAATTTTTACAGGTGTGCATAATGTTAGGGACTATAGCAAACACGGCAGGCATAATAATAGGCGGGCTTATTGGTCTGCTTATAAAAAAACAACTTCCGCAGAAAATGTCGGACGGCATAATACAGGCAATGGCTTTAGGAGTGCTTTTTATAGGAATAAGCGGAGTTGTAAAAGGCAATAACGCTTTAATTATTATATTATCTGTGGCGATATCCGCGTTAATAGGCGTTAAATTTGATTTTGACGCAAAATTAAACAAATACGCGGACTTAATTCAAAATAAATTAAAATCTGAAGGCAATAACAGCCTTTTTTCACAAGGACTGGTAACAGGCACGCTTTTGTTCTGTATCGGCGCAATGGGCATAGTAGGCGCAATTCAAAGCGGCGTTAACGGAAATAATAATATATTGTATACAAAAACAATACTCGACTTTGTAATAGCTATCGTGCTTGCCGCTTCGCTTGGCGCAGGCGTTATATTTTCGGCAGTGCCTTTGTTCGTATATTTAGGCTCAATTACGCTGCTTGCGCAATGGGCGTCGGCATATTTAAGCAGCGCGGCTGTAGCGGATATGACGGCGACAGGTTCGCTTTTAATAATCGCGATTGCGTTAAATTTGCTTAAACTCACGGATATTAAGGTGTTTAATTATGTTCTCGCGATTTTTCTGCCGATTGTTTTTAATTTGTTTATAAGATAGCGATTCAAAGCAAATGGATGGGAAGAGGTCTGATTTGTTTTCAGAAGTCAGATATTAAACAGGAAGATGTCTTATTTATCCAGATTATGATGTTCTTATTTGTCAAACAAATATTATAAGACTGAACATTGGAGAGCGGGCGAACACAGTTCGCCCCTACGGTGCATGAAGGAGCGGGGAGAGGTCTGATATAAAATAATCGGCAAACAGCAGGCATATATGAAAAGGAAGATATCTGTAGAATTTGTTTAGTTAACATAATTTTGTATTTCAAAATAATATGTCGATTTTTATAACATTATGGTATAATTTGCATATTAAATGTTGGAGTACATATTGAAAAATAAATTAGATATTAATAATTTAAGAAAAGGGTTTGGGTGTATAAAAATCGGCGAACTTAAACAGGATATGATCGATTTACTAAGTTTAAATTGTAAACCGAAAAATATTATATTATGGGAAGATAAGATTGAATATATAAAAAAACATATTAATGATTTTGAATTGGGGATAGACCAATTTAACGAGTGTGTAGCCCAAATTCCACAAATTATTGATGAACCTGATTACATTGGAATGCATCCAAGCAAGAATAGCATTGAATTTATTAAAAGGCTTAGTACTTTAGTTATTGTTGCTGTAAGATTTAAACAAAGTGGTAATTTAGCATTTAGATCATTCTATCCTTTATCAGAAACACAATTAAATGATTATATAAAAAGCGGTACTGTTGTTAGATATAATAATGAAACTTGACAAATTAATCATATTATATTAAAATGTACATAACATATAACAGATAAGTTATCTGAGGACGGAACAGGCAACCGTCACACCAGAGATGGTCTTAAAAGAGATGTAGGAGCGCCAACCTACCTATAACTTGTCAAAAAGGCTCTTGATTTTTTCAAGAGCTTTGTGTTTTTTTAAATTATCTTTACAAATAATCAGATGATATATGTTGTTTTAAATCAAACAGATATTTTTAGGATGAGATAAACCCTTATTCTTAACTACACAACAAAACGGAACGGTAAAAGGCACGGTTTAATAGGGAAACTTATTGAACCATACCCCAAACCGATACGGAAAGCAAGAGAGAGGTGTTGTCCCGCAAGGGATAGCACCTCTCCTTCGCTTTAAAATGGAATGTAACGGATTGGAATTATACAATGCTATTAATATAATCCGATAAATCTTTTATTAATCTAATGGCAAACTCAGCTTCCCTGTTATGTAAAAGCACTTCATTCGGGTGAGATAAAGAATGTCTATTCCTCATATCATTGATTGAAGCTACAATTCCCGAAGCGCTTCGCAAAGATGTCTTCATTAACTCAGCTATAGGTGTGGGTCCAATATTAGCACTGATATCAGCATGTAGTTTATTATATAATTGGCTAAGTGTATCGGATTCCTCAAATAAAACATTTCTATTTTCGAGAACCTTCCTTAAATACCCATGAAACGCTGTGTGCACCCTATCAAATGCAGAGTCATATTTTCCTTGACTCATTAGCAATTCTGTGTCAGCTATTGCTTTTGCTATAACTTCTGTCAATGAAATTGAAGAAAAATCTATTACCTCATAATGCTCAATCAATATTCCAATATCAATATTGGTTAAATAATTATCTCCTTGTCTTCCGTAAATACTTTCGGCTATATCTAAAATCTTGTCTTTTTCTTTAATAAAGGAATCTTGCTTATCGATTGGGGCCTGAATATGAAGAATAGAACAATAAGTATTCCATTCGCGTCTTGTAAAGATTCCTGTTTCTTCAATATACAAATTGCATCTTGGGAGCGTCATAATGACTTCCCACATTTTATCTGTGCCAAATGAAGGATTACTATTTGCTTTATGCTCAAGTGCTTTAATTAAAGTTACTTTAAAGCTATTATCATCAATCATAAAATCTCCTTTTTAGTCTGAAGAATTTTTCAGTATTTAGCTCGCCCACAGCGTTATTCCAGGAACGGTTTTATTAAAATCGTCTTCGACAACAATACCCACGCTAAAGAATGCACGAGTTATAGCAACGTATAACTTCGCCCGTGTGGTTTCCTCTAACTGGCAGTTTCCAGAGCATAGCCACTTAAGCATATCCTTGGTAGGGTAGATTACAACATGATTAAAGTCAAGCCCTTTAGCTTCGCCAAAATTCATAACAGCACCATTTGCTATTGGCGTGGTCGAATTATTATAGCGCAACTGCATTGGGTTATATCTACAATAATAATTGTTAAAATCGCTATTCTTCACAAAAAAGATACCCATATGATCATCTGTCAGAGATAGCTGTGATTTGCATTCGGGTAAATTAGGAAACAGCTTTGAAGAAAGCGCACAAATTTCCGCCGAGTTTCGATGAGATACGTTTAATGTCGTTTCATCAATGTCACAAGGTAGCTTTTTGCATTCAGTCTGGATGAAATCTTTTATCTTGCCGTTCGTATACTTCTGATATTTTTTATCATGGTGAGTAAGGTAAACTGTTTGGCGCGGATCGCCAACCATCGTAAGGCTCAAGGAGCTTTGCATAAACAACATAATTAGCTCTAAATCCCAGCCAGCCATATCCTGGACTTCATCTATGTAAATACGGCTGAATATTTTCTCAAGTCGTTTTATAACGTAGCCGCCAGATTCCTCGTTACACCTAAAAACCAGCTTAGATAATTTGTCAGAGTAAACATCCATCCTCGAATTAAAATAATACTTATAAAAATTATCTTCGCTCCAATAAACAGGGAATTTCTTATTCATATATCTAAATCCAGATGCAGTAGCGGTCAATTCCATACCCTTTACCCGTTCA
>JAAZOI010000020.1 GCA_012797825.1 Eubacteriaceae bacterium
TAATGAGTTTGTACTCTTTATAAAAATCCGTAACATCCGCTTCATAGATATAAGAGACGTGCGGGCTTTCGCGCCAGCCCTGATGCGTGGTGCTTGCTATTACTTTTTTCCGCATATTGAAATGGATGTGTTTGTTTTGATTCATGTCTATTAATCAGCGATTTAATAAACGCAATGCTCCTTGTTTTTTTTTTTCAATATAATAGCATATATCAGCAAAATAAATATTTGATTTTATAAATTAATTTTTTGGGGGTGTTTTGATTACTTTCAGCAATTCTGTAATTTCATCTTCATATAGCAAAATTCCGTTTCTGTTAGGATTAATTACTACATAAAATCCGTGGCTCTTAGCATGTTCTAACACACCTTCCAAAGGCTCAATTATCCCGCTGTAACCTTCATCTTGTAACTCTTGCGGGAAAGCTTCCCAATCGGTATATGCCGGCCATGCCTCTTTATCTTTTATTTTCTTTGAAATTAATATCATATCAGTAGGTAAAATTTTTTCAACTCCGTTTTCAGAGCTAATGGTTTCGCTTGATATTTTAGCAGGACGCAGCAATTTTGCTGTTAACAAACAGTCCATATAAGCATTGTACATCTGGTTTTTTAATTTATTTATTTCTGGAATCGGATGGGATGTATTGCAGATCTGGCAAAATAATATTAGATAAAACTTAAGATCGGGATTCATAACCGGTCTGCTAACAGAGGGAACATCACTAAAATCGGGTGGGGCTACAATATCTGCTAGACTAATAATAATGCCTCCTTCGTTAAGAGCGATTTTTACCATACCGTTAATATAGCATTTTGCAAAAAATTCTATAACTTCATCTCCCGTAAATTTTCTAAATTCAATTTCATCTTTTGTATTATCCCAAATATTACCCAGATACTCCTGGGCTGCTTTTTTTGTACACTCTTCATAAGTAAAGACCCAGATGTTATAATGACAATCTATCAGAGGCATATTTGTTATTTTACAGTATAAAACATAAATCATATCTGATTTCTTAATTTTTTCTACAGCTGCTTTATAAAACAATGCAATGCGATTATCAAAATTTCCGTTATCTATAAAATTCTCTTTTGCATATATAGCATTTTGATAAAGCAATGAAAGTTCGGTTGGATGAAGAGTAATAAGTTCTTCTAAATCATCGTCTCTGTCAGCGCGATACATTATGTATTCATTGCAAATCTCGTCTCTGCGTTCTTTGCTAATAAAGGGATGCCAATCAGCCATATTATAATCCTTTCATTATTTAATTATGCTTTTGTTAAGAAATGTTATATCTTTTCGCCCAAAAGAATACAAAAGTACGACGTCAAATAATAAATAACAGCGCATAAGATTATTGTAAGAATAGTCATATTATCAATTTGAATGTACATCATTACTAATTTTGTTGCGACAACAAAAACGGCTGCTATTTGCGCGAACTTTTTTAAATCGCTGTTTTTAAGAACACGTTTGGCAATAATACCGATTAAATACGATGGTATAATAATATTCCCCCAATGCGCAACAACTCCTATTTTTGTAACTGCGTAAAGAATGTCTTCCAAAAAAAATACTGCGATTACTGCTCCTGTAATAAGTAGAATCTTTTTAATCATAAAAAATACCGCCTTTCAAAACACACTATACGCACGTTATCCTTAAAATAATTATGCAGAGCAAATTTGATAATAATATATATTATAGCAAATTAATATGATTACCATAAAGTATTATTGTCTTATTTATAAAGATAATATATTTTTTCAATATTTAAGATGTTGTTATTAAGTCATACTCAAAATTTATAATTGTATCGCTATTTGAGCTATACGTTCTGATACGTTGTGTTCATATAATCCGCCGTGATAGCAAAGCACCTTATCTATTTTATATTGGCTTAGCTTCTTTAAAGAAGCGGCGAGTATAGCTTTATCAAATACCGTGAAATTAGGGCATGGGCATAAAACGCCGTTTTGCACTTGAAGAATATCTCCCGCAATAAGCAAGCTTAACTTTTCGCAATAATAACTTATATGTCCGTAAGTGTGTCCCGGAGTATGTATGCATGTAATTCCACCGCAAAAGGGGAGGCGTTCATTATCTTTAACAGTTTTATCTACTTCAGATTTATATATCTGATAACTGCTTTTAAGCTTTTCAACGACAGTA
>JAAZOI010000221.1 GCA_012797825.1 Eubacteriaceae bacterium
CAAAGAGATGGAGAAAGAAACAGAGGCAGATAAAAATAAAGATGGCAAAACCTTCGAGGAAGAAAAAGCGAAACAGGAGAAAATCGACGAGGAAGATTTGAAAAAAATAAGAGAAAAGTTTGAAAACCCTGAAAAGAAAAAAGAGATAATGGAAGAATATGGAGAAAAAAGAGCCAGTACCCTCAAAAATGTCATGGATCTTGGGATTAAGATTACTCCTGTTGTCGGAGAAGCCTCAATGATAGCAGATGGACTAAGAGGAAAAAATAAGATAACAGGAGAAAAACTTTCAGGAAAAGAAAGGTTGTTTAATGTTGCAGTCGGAACAACAGGGTTAGCGCTTTTGTTTGTACCTGGCGCCGGAGAAGTCGGAGAGGCTGCTAGAACCGCAATGGTACTTGGAAAAGGAGTCAGGATTGGAAAAGCGATGGAAAAGGGAATTGTTGCCGGAAGAAGTGTAAAAGGAATGGAGAAACTTGCTAAAGTTGCATCAGAAAGCGAAAAAGGCAAAAAATTCTCAAGTGTTTTCACAAAAACTTCCGAGTTTATGAAAAAAAATCCAGAGTTGGTCAAAAAAGCAGAATCAGGATTTGATGACTGGTTGAAAAAATATCTTACCGAAAATAATCCAGCAAGAAAAAAAATGGGAGAAATTAAAACATATAGGTATAGAACGTTGGATAGAAGATAAAAAAAAGGCAGGGCAAATTAAGAACATAGGATTTTCATTCCACGGCGGCACAAACAGTTTCATAGAACTTGTTGACGCGTACGACTGGGATTTTTGCCAAATACAATTTAATTATATGGATGAACATAGTCAGGCAGGGCTTAGAGGGCTGAAATATGCTTACGAAAAAAAACTAGCGGTAATTATAATGGAGCCTTTAAAGGGCGGAAGACTTGCAAATAATCTTCCCAAAGACGCACAGAAACTATTTTTATCGGCAGAACCGAAAAGAAGCCCCGCAGAATGGGGTTTGAGATGGGTAATGAACCATCCCGAAGTGGCTGTTGTGTTATCAGGAATGAACGATATTGTTCAGATTAAAGAAAATGTGGAACTGGCAAATGATATAAAGCCGAATTCTATGATCGCAAAAGAGCTTGATTTAATAAAAAAAGTTAAGAAGGTAATAAACGAAAAAACAAAAGTGCCTTGCACAGGCTGCGGCTATTGCATGCCGTGCCCGCAAGGAGTTGACATCCCCGTTTGCTTCAAATCATACAACGATATATATGCCGACAGCTGGTATTTAGGCTTTAAAGAATATTTTATGTGCACTGCCATGAAACCTGAAACTTCGGGAGCGTCAAAATGCATAAAATGCGGAAGATGCGAACAATTATGCCCTCAAGGCATTAAAATAATTAATGAACTTGAAAACGTTAAGAAAAAAATGGAAACTCCAATTTATAAAATAGTAAAAAAAGCGGCAAGAAAAAGATTTTAAATTTTACTTTTTGGATATGATTTCTATTATATTATCGTTTTTTTCATGGAATTATAATTATAAAGATTTTTGCATGGAGGATACGGTAATGGCAGATCAGGCTGATTATATAAAAGCCGCAAAAGCTATGGGCATTAAAGAAGATAATATTAAATACAAATTACTGGAAATTAAAGAAATTGAAAAAGAAGGACATTATATATCATGGCAATGGTATATAGATAAACTGTCAAAAGATGCATCAAAAGACAAAAAGCAGATATATAACCATTAAATAAATGCGTTTGATTTATATTAATAAAATTTGCTGCAATTAACTTTAATTACTCCAGGCTTTTTTAAGCAATTCAACAGCTTTTTTTATTTCATCAATTTTTAAAGTCGCGAAACCTAAAAGTACAGATGGCGTGCTGTTTTGAACAGATAAATTGAAATAATATTGCGATAATCCGAATACTCTTATTCCCGAATTTTTAGCGGACGTGACAAGCTGCTGTTCAGTCATTCCATTGTTAATTTTAAGAACTATATGCAGCCCCGCATTCGCTCCTTCTATTTTAACATCAGGCAGAAGATTATTAACTTCATATACCAGCGCTTCTCTTTTTGCCTTGTAAATATTGCGCATTCTGTTTAAGTGTCTTTCAAAATGGCCGCCTTCAAAAAATGTATTAAGCGCTTTTTGTTCAGCGGCAGGTACGGGGCAAATATAAAAACTTAATTTTTCATAATACCTTCTTACAAGATGCTTCGGCAAAACCATATAGCTTATTCTTATAGAAGGCGTTAAAGATTTTGAGAATGAGCCTATATAAATGACTTTATCAGAAGTATCAAGCCCCTGAAGCGAAGGTATAGGTCTTCCGGCATATTTAAATTCACTGTCATAATCATCCTCTATGATATAACGCCTTAAATCGTCACCCGCCCAGTTGAGCAGTGCGATTCTTCGGTTTACAGGCATAATAGTGCCTGTCGGAAACTGATGAGATGGCGTTATGCAAACAACATCCGCATTGCTTTTTAAAAGTTCGTCAGGCATTAATCCATATTCATCCAGAGCAACAGGCCGGTACTCCGCCCTGCTGCTTTTAAATATCATATTTAATTTCTGATATCCGGGATTTTCAATAGCATATATATAATCTTCATCAAACAGCTGAATAAGCAGCTGCAGTAAAAACTCTGTTCCGGAGCTTATTATTATCCGCTCGGCAGTACAATTAACGCCGCGCGAGTCATGCAGATAATTTGCGATACTTCTGCGCAGGTTTTCATCTCCCTGCGGATCTCCTGTTTTTAATAAACTGTGATCATACTCATTTATGCTGTCTTTCAATATTTTACGCCATATCAAAAAAGGAAAGCTGTCAAAATCCACTCCGTCATGAGAAAATTCATATTTGTATTTATATTTTTCGTTATTTTTTATTTCTTTTTTTTCGCAATCCTCTTTAATATTTAATATACCGTCAATAGCGCTAACATAATATCCGCTTCTTTGTCTGGAAGTTATATATCCTTCCGCTAAAAGCTGGCTGTAAGCCGTCTGCACCGTATTTTGACTGCATTGCAGATACGCGGCAAGACCGCGTTTGGAAGGAAGCTTGGAGTTATTTTTAAAACTTCCGTTTATAATTTCTTTTTTTATATACTCATACAACTGTTGATATAACGGTTTATCGGATTGATAATTGAGTCTTACAGTAATTGAATTCATAATTTTATATCTGGTACCTTTAAATTATGAAAATGTGATACTTTTCGCATTACCAGATGATGCATACAATTATAGCATTATATCTAAATTGGTCAATAGGAAGAGATGGAGAATTATTATGAATAACAGATATGAACTAAATAAAAATTTGGCGCAGATGCTAAAAGGCGGGGTTATTATGGATGTCACCACGCCGCAGCAGGCGGAAATAGCGCAGGAAGCGGGAGCATGCGCCGTAATGGCGCTTGAGCGAATACCTGCTGATATCAGAGCGGCGGGCGGAGTATCAAGGATGAGCGACCCGAAAATGATAAAGGGCATTCAGAACTCGGTATCCATTCCTGTTATGGCAAAAGTAAGAATAGGCCACTTTGCGGAAGCGCAGATTTTGCAGGCAATACAGATAGATTATATTGATGAAAGCGAAGTGCTTTCCCCCGCGGATGATGTATTTCATATAGATAAAACAAAATTCGATGTTCCGTTTGTGTGCGGCGCAAAAGATCTGGGTGAGGCTCTTCGAAGAATTTCTGAAGGCGCAAGCATGATACGCACTAAAGGCGAACCCGGAACAGGCGACATTGTACAGGCTGTAAGACATATGAGGCTTATTAGCCAGCAAATACGATGTATTGCAAGCCAGAGAGAAGACGAGCTTTATAACTCGGCGAAAGAACTGCAAGTGCCGTATGAACTTGTAAAGTACGTTCATGACAATGCAAAATTGCCTGTTGTTAATTTCGCCGCAGGCGGCGTTGCTACTCCCGCGGATGCCGCTTTGATGATGCAGTTAGGAGCGGAAGGCGTATTTGTAGGCTCGGGAATTTTTAAATCCGGCAACCCCGCAAAACGCGCGCAGGCTATAGTTAAAGCTGTTACGAATTATAATGATCCTTACATAATAGCCCAGCTTTCGGAAGATTTAGGGCCGGCAATGGTGGGTATAAACGAGCAGGAAATTAATCTGCTTATGGCCGAGAGAGGAAAATAATGATAGGCGTTCTTGCGCTTCAAGGCGGATTTATTGAGCATATAGATATGCTGAAAAGGCTCGGAGCGGACAGTTTTGAAATAAGAAAAGAGCAGGACATACATAATAAAAAAATTGACGGCATTATTCTTCCGGGCGGCGAAAGCACGGTTATCGGTAAGTTGTTAAAAGAAATCGGGCTTTTTGACGGATTAAAAAAATTAATTGATGACGGCACGCCAGTATTCGGCACTTGCGCAGGGCTGATACTTCTTGCAAAAAAAATAGAAAATGACGATAACGTCTGGTTTAACGCTATGGATATATGCGTTAAAAGAAACGCTTACGGAAGACAGCTGGGCAGCTTTAATACTATCGCTGATTTTGAGAACATCGGAAAAGTTCCTATGACATTTATACGCGCGCCGTATATTACAAAAGCGGGAGATAATGTCAGGGTGCTTGCAAAATATAAAGATAAGATTATTGCTGCGGAACAGAATAACATACTTGTAACCGCGTTTCATCCCGAACTTACAGATGATTTACGCGTACATGAATATTTTCTAAAAAAATGCTTCAAATAAAAAAAGCCGGAATATCCGGCTTCTTTACTTATATAATTATCCCCGCTTTTTTAGCTTCAAATGTCAGTTGGTCTCTAAAGTCAGGATGAGCTATTGATATAAGCGCTTTTGCCCTGTAATCAATGCTCTGGTTCTGCAAATTAACTATACCGTATTCTGTGCATACATATTGCACGTCTGTTCGCGGAACAGTAATAGCGCTGCCCGGAGCGTGAGTTAACGTTATTTTGGAAATTCTGCTTCCGTCTTTTTTCTCAACTACTGACTGCATAGCAAGGAAGCTCATACCGTTTTTAGATTTCTGCGCGCCGCGCACAAAGTCAAGCTGTCCGCCTGTTCCCGAAAATTGTCTGAACCCTATTGATTCGCTTGATACCTGACCGAGCAAATCCACTCCTATGCATGCGTTTAACGATACAAAATTATCATTTTGAGCGACAACAGCCGGATTATTTACCCACTGTATTTCCCTGTTCATAATAGCAGGATTTTTATCCAAGAATTTATACATATCTTCAGAGCCCGAAGCAAAACCTATAACCGATTTGCCGGGATAAAGCGTTTTCTTTGAATTGTTAATAGCGCCTTTCATAGTAAGATAATACATTGCTTCAACATAAAGCTCTGTATGAACTCCTAAATCTTTATGATGTTCGAGTGAATAACCTACCGCGTTTGCAATTCCGCCTATGCCTATCTGAATTGTTGAGCCGTTCGGTATCATATCAACTATATAAGACGCAACTTTTCTGTCAAGTTCGCTAGGCTCAATGTTTGGTACAACATCTATTTTCTCGTCAACTTCAACTACTACGTCTACTTTATTTATATTAATGCAAAGCCCCTCATTATAAATTGAAGGAATAGTGCTGTTTACCTGCGCTATTATAAGTTTTGCGGTATCAAATATTTCTGTAATGCCTGTGGAATTGCATCCAACATAACAATTGCCGTCTTCATCCGGCGGTGTGATTTGTATAAGCCCTACTGTCGGCCTTAATACACGCAGCATAAGTTCGTCGTGTCTGTGAAGCTGGAAGGCTATTGTGTCAAGTTTAAAACCCGCTTGTTCTCCCGCTCTTTCACCCGGTCCTTTAAAGCCTGTTACAACTTCGATGTGACCTTGAGCCTCAGGGACAAAACAGCTTAACGGCTTTGTCAGCAGCTGTACGCAGAGTTTAACGTCTTTTAACTCTTTATATCTGTCTCCAATGGCGTTTAATAATGTATACGGAGCGTTATTGTTAGGCGTCGACCAAACAATGTCTCCGGATTTTATAAGTTTAGCAGCTTGTTCTACGGTCGTTTTTTTCTTTTCGTAATCTGTTTTCCAACTCATATTATTTTTCTCCTTCAACATATAAAATGTCGGATTTCTTTCTGTTAATTATATAACAATTTCTTAGCGCATTTCAATACATTTTATAACTAAAATCCATTATTTGTATAAAATTAAAAGCAAAATAATATTTCAGATATTATTTTTGTATTTCATTTCTTTTATTTTAAGTCTTGATATTATTAACATATGCAAATGAAAAAGCATAATATATAGAGTAATTTATAAAAGAGGGTTATCTATGTCATATTTAAATCCTTTAAAAGTGCTTGTTCAATACCGCGGTTATATGGAGCCGTACGGACCTATTTATGAAAGAAAATATACTATAACCCATTCTGACCTTACAGCGGAATTGTTTGTATTTATTGCGAGAAATTATGCTGAAGATCAAGTAACGTCTATGCATGACGAAGTTAGAATTGCGTGGGAACAAAACGGTGACAACCTGATTTTAGCAGGATATGTTACAGTAGACGGCAAGGACATAATAGGAAGCCCTAAAGTCAGGAATATGATATTTTATAACGAAATGCCTACAGCTTTGCAGGCTTTGCGTCAGGCTGACAGGTTTTTGTTTGATGAAAACCCTATATTTGATAATACTTTAGTATTTATTAAATTTATTTCCGATAACCCCGACTACGCGAAAACTTACAATTTTGGTCCTATAGGCAATTACTGATGTTTTAATTTATATTTTTTATATGCTTTATGTATTAATCTGAAAATAATCAATCCTATAACTGCTCCCAGAACATTTAATATAAAGTCGTCTATTTCACTAATGCCTGTTCCGAATGCATACTGCATGAATTCTATAATAAATGATGTCAAAGCGGCTAAAATGATTATTTTCGCATTACTTAGTTTAGTAATTGCCGGCAGCAGAAAGCCGAAAGGCATAAACCACACAATATTGCCGACTAAAAGATAGACAAACGTCTGTGCCGTGCAGTTTTTATATGCGTCTATTAAATTTACCGCAGGCACTGCGTACAGCTTTCCGTGCGCGAAAAGGTGGAATAGTCCGAAAGCGCTTCGAAAGACCGTTATTTTAAATAAAACTAATATGTAAATAATAAAAATTATAATAAAAATCTTTTTTTTCATAATTAAGTCTTATCCTTTGTTGTTATATTGAGCAAGAAGGCGTTATGCCCTCCTGCTCATACTTAATGTATTTATATTTGCTTTTCAATCTTTCTTTGTTTGAACGTTTTTTCGCTTATAAAGATAGCTCCCAGCAATAACACAGCTCCCGCAGCTTGAACTGCAGTCATTCCCTCTCGCAAAATTAATGCCGATATTAACACTGATGTAATAGGATCGGCATAGCTTAAAACAGCTATACTCTGAGCTTTTAAATTTTGCATTCCCGAGAAAAACAAATAAAATCCCAAGCCTGTATGAATTACGCCTAAGATTATTAAATAAATAAGCCAGCCGCCCTGCATTTGAAAAATATTAAAGCCTTGCGTAATAAGTACATAAGGCAGAAGAATAATACAGGATATTGATAATTGTATTAATGTAGTCTCAAGCCCGTCAAGTGATTTAATGAACTTATTTAAAAGCATCAGTGATGCGTAAAATCCCGCCGCAATAAGCCCGTATGTTACGCCTAATATATTATTATAGCCTGATGAGCCGTTTTGCGCGTTTGAAATTATTAAAAACATCCCTGCCATTGCAACACAAATGCATATAGCTTTTTTTGCGGAAAACTTTTCTTTTAATACAACTGGCGCCAGCATCAGCA
>JAAZOI010000222.1 GCA_012797825.1 Eubacteriaceae bacterium
ATAAAGCAAAAGTCGATTATAATTTATTGAAGTCAGAAAAAAAGTCTGACGCTAAGCTTATTTTAGTTTCTGCAATAAATCCTACTCCCGCAGGCGAAGGCAAGACAACGACAACCATAGGGCTTGCCGATGCGCTTACGAGTCTTGGCAAAAATACTATTGTGGCGTTGAGAGAGCCTTCTTTAGGACCCGTATTCGGCGTAAAAGGCGGAGCTGCAGGAGGCGGCTATGCGCAGGTTATACCGATGGAAGATATTAACCTTCATTTTACGGGTGACTTGCACGCTATAGGCGCAGCAAATAACCTGTTGGCTGCGATGGTAGATAATCATATTTTCCAGGGAAATAAGAAAAATATTGACGTAAGAAGAATAACATGGCGCAGAGCGCTTGACATGAATGACAGACAGCTGAGAAACATTATAAGCGGTCTTGGCGGAAAAGCGCAGGGAATACCTCGTGAAGACGGATTTGATATAACCGTTGCAAGCGAAGTTATGGCCGTATTCTGTCTTTCATCTGATATTAATGATTTAAAAAACAGATGCGCAAAGATAGTTGTAGGTTATGACTATGACGGAAATCCTGTAACAGCGGGCGATTTAAACGCGCAGGGAGCGATGGCAGCGCTTTTGAAAGACGCGCTTAAACCTAATTTAGTGCAGACTCTTGAAGGAACACCCGCGTTTGTGCACGGCGGTCCATTTGCAAACATCGCGCACGGATGCAATTCAATAATAGCTACAAAAATGGCAATGCATTTCGCTGATTACGTTATAACGGAGGCGGGTTTCGGAGCTGACTTGGGAGCCGAAAAATTTATTGATATAAAATGCAGAATGAACAATATACGTCCTGATGCGGTAGTTATAGTAGCCACAATAAAAGCACTAAAATATAACGGCGGCATTGCCAAAGACCAGCTTGATAAAGAAAATCTGGAAGCATTGCAAAAGGGTATACCGAACTTGCTTAAACATATTGAGAATATTACAAAAGTATTTAAGCTTCCCGCTGTTGTTGCATTAAATAAATTCCCTATAGACACAAAAGAAGAAATTGCACTTGTAGAAGAAAAATGCGCATCTTTAGGCGTTAATGTTGTGCTGTCAGAAGTCTGGGAAAAAGGCTCAAGCGGCGGAGTTAAACTTGCAGAAGAAATTTTAAAGTTTACAAGCAAACAAAAGCCTGAAATGGAATTTGCGTATGAGCTTGATATGAGCATCGCAAGGAAAATAGAAAGCATTGCCGTTAAAATATACGGTGCGGATGGAGTGGACTTTTCGCCGAAAGCTCAAAAAGAAATGGCTAATTTTGAAAAGCTGGGATTTGGACACCTTCCAATATGCATAGCTAAAAATCAATATTCGCTTACTGACGACCAGACTAAACTAGGCCGCCCGGAAGGATTTCGTATAACTGTACGCGACATGACAATATCGGCGGGAGCGGGCTTTATTGTCGCTCTAACCGGAGACATTATGAAGATGCCGGGGCTTCCGAAAGTGCCGGCGGCGGAAAAAATTGACACCGATTCTAACGGAGTGATTTCGGGGTTGTTTTAATTATGGATATAACATTTGATAAATTAAGCATAGAACAGTTTTGCGACAAACTTTATTCAAAAGACGCCATTCCCGGAGGAGGCAGCGTTGCGGCTCTGTGTGCGGCGATGGCATCAAGCCTGTGCGGAATGGTTGCTAACTTGACATACGGCAAAAAAAAGTATGCAAAGTTTGAAGATGATATAAAAGAAATATTAGATAAATCAGAAAACCTAAAAAATAAAAGCATTCGGTTAATTAATGAAGATGCTGAAAGTTTTTTGCCGCTTGCAAAAGCGTACAGTCTTCCTGCTTCTAATGAAGAAGAGCAAGAATATAAAAATAAAGTAATTCAAAGCGCATTAAAAGAAGCTGTAAAAACACCGCTGGAATGCATTAAAACATCTTTTGAAATAATCTCATTGCTAGGGCAGTTAGCGGATAAGGGAAGTATTTTGGCACTAAGCGATGTTGGAGTTGGAGTAATGTGCACACTTGCGGCTATAAAAAGCGCATGGCTTACAGTTCTGATTAATTTAAATTTAATGGACGATATTGATTATGTTAATGATTTAAGGACAGAAATGAAGATATTAATAGATAACGCAAGCACTGAATGCTATAAAATTTACAGCAAAGTTGAAGAAAAACTATGAGTGAAATTTTAAAAGGCAAACCCGTTGCGGACAGCATATCATCAGACGTAAAAGCAGAAGCGGAAAATTTGACGCTTAAAGGAATATTTCCAAAACTGGCAACTATAAGAGTAGGCGATAAACCGGAAGATATTTCTTACGAACAAAGCGCTGTAAAGCGTATGGACATTTGCGGTATCAGAACCGATATTAATGTACTTGATAAGAATATATCAACAGAAGAACTGCTAAATCTGCTTCAGCAAAAGA
>JAAZOI010000223.1 GCA_012797825.1 Eubacteriaceae bacterium
CATTGCGCGAAGGAACAGGCTTGGCTTTTGTAGATACTCAGGCAGAGAATGCCTTATTGAATTATTTAAAAAATGCAAAATATATCGCTTTCGGAGAACAGCATATTGCTGCGTATATTGCTGCCAGAGAAACTGAATTCACTGCGGTGAATATGGTTATGGCAGGAAGAAAAGCGGGGTTGTCCTCTGAAGATGTGATGGAAAGGCTGAGGGAAACATATGTATAAAATAGCAGTTATGGGCGACCGCGAAAGCGTGCTTAGCTTTAAAGCCCTCGGTATAGAAACAGTCTCTGTTGAAAATGTAGCAGAGGCAAAAAATCAGCTTCATCGCATGGCAGAAGAAGATTACGCTGTTATATATCTTACCGAACAGTTTGCATCAGAGCTTAAAAGCGAGCTTGCAGTATACGCAGAGAGAGTGACCCCGGCTATTATATTAATTCCCGGAAAAGGAACAACGCTCGGCATAGGACTTGCGGCTGTTAAAGAGGCAGTGGAGCGGGCAGTAGGTGCAGATATTTTAGGCGAGTAAAATCTATCGAAAGGTTGAAACAAATATATGAAATACGGAAAAATTGTCAAGGTTGCCGGTCCGTTGATTGTTGCAGAAGGCATGTCAGATGATAATATGTTTGACGTTGTTCATGTAGGCAAGCAAAGACTTATCGGCGAAATAATAGAAATGCGCGGGGGGAATGCTTCAATTCAGGTTTATGAAGAAACAGCCGGCATTAGCGTAGGCGATGAAGTAGCAGCTACGGGAGCTCCCCTTTCAGTTGAACTTGGCCCCGGAATGATAGGCACAATTTATGATGGCATTCAAAGACCTCTCGAAGAAATTCGTAATCTTGTAGGATCAAGCATTACAAGAGGTATTAGCGTACCATCAATTTCAAGAGATAAGAAATGGAATTTTGTACCTTCTGTAAAAGCAGGGGATAAAGTTGTTGCCGGAGATATTATCGGTACGGTACAAGAAACAAGTGTTGTTAACCACAAAATAATGGTACCTGTAGGCGTTGAAGGCGTTGTAGAAGAAATTAAAGCAGGCGATTTCATTGTAACGGATACAGTTTGTGTATTAAAAACAGCTCAAGGCAAAAAAGAGCTGAGCATGATGCAAAAATGGCCTGTTCGTGTTGAAAGACCATACAAAGAAAAATTGCCGCCGGATATTCCGATGATAACAGGACAAAGAATAATTGATACATTCTTCCCAATAGCTAAAGGCGGTACAGCCGCTGTTCCGGGTCCGTTCGGCTCAGGAAAAACAGTTGTACAGCACCAATTGGCTAAATGGAGCGATGTTGATATAGTTATTTACGTTGGATGCGGCGAACGCGGAAACGAAATGACGGACGTTTTAATGGAATTCCCGGAACTTAAAGACCCGCGTACAGGCGAAAGCTTGATGCAGAGAACAGTTCTTATAGCTAACACATCAGACATGCCTGTTGCAGCTAGGGAAGCTTCAGTATATACAGGTATTACAATAGCTGAATATTTCAGAGATATGGGCTATTCAGTAGCTTTGATAGCAGACTCAACATCACGTTGGGCGGAAGCGCTTCGTGAAATGTCAGGCCGTCTTGAAGAAATGCCTGGCGAAGAAGGATACCCCGCTTACCTTACATCAAGACTTGCTCAGTTCTACGAACGTGCAGGCAGTGTTGTATGCTTAGGCTCAGACAACAGAACAGCAGCTCTTTCAGCTATAGGTGCCGTTTCACCTCCTGGCGGAGACATTTCGGAACCTGTGTCACAGGCGACGCTGCGTATAGTTAAAGTATTCTGGGGCCTTGACAGTGCGCTTGCATACGCAAGACACTTCCCGGCAATAAACTGGCTTAACAGCTATTCGCTGTATGATGACAGATTAAGCAATTGGTATAATACAAAAATCGGCAAAGTATTTACAGCAAATAAACAAGCTGCAATGCAGTTATTGCAATTAGAAAGCGAACTGAATGAAATAGTACGACTTGTTGGTATAGACGCACTTTCACCCGGCGACAGACTGAGCATGGAAGTTGCACGTACGATGCGAGAAGACTTCTTGCAGCAAAACGCATTTTCTGATACAGACTCATACACGTCCTTAGAAAAGCAAATGGGGCTAATGGATTTGATACTCCATTACGGACAAGTAGCACGCAATGCAATTAATAATGGCGCAGATCTTCAGAAAGTTATCTCAATCCCGGCGAGAGATCAAATAGGCCGCGCGAAAGATATAGATCAAGCAATTTATAAAGAAGAATATGCTAAGATTACAAAGAATATTGACGACCAGATAGCTAAATTAACACAAGAAGGGGGTGAAAGATAATGATAAAAGAATACAGAACAATACGTGAAGTTGCCGGCCCTCTTATGCTTGTTTCGGATGTATCTGACGTAAGTTACGGTGAACTTGGCGAAATTGAACTTCAGAACGGAGAAACAAGACGCTGCCGCGTACTTGAACTTAATGGTTCTAACGCATTAGTTCAGCTCTTTGAAAGTTCAGCCGGTATTAACCTTGCACAATCTAAAGTTAGATTTTTAGGTCACGGCATTGAACTCGGCGTTGCCGAAGATATGCTCGGCCGTGTATTTGACGGACTTGGAAGACCTATAGACGGCGGTCCGGAAATTTTACCGGAAAAACGTCTTGACATTAACGGCGTTCCTATGAACCCTGCAGCGCGTGACTATCCTTCAGAATTTATTCAAACAGGAGTTTCCGCTATTGACGGACTTAACACACTGGTTCGCGGACAGAAGCTTCCTATATTTTCAGGTTCAGGTCTTCCGCATGCTCAGCTTGCGGCTCAGATAGCCCGTCAGGCGAAAGTATTAGGAACAGAATCTAAATTCGCCGTTGTATTTGCGGCTGTTGGTATCACGTTTGAAGAAGCTGACTTCTTTATATCAGACTTCAGAAGGACAGGAGCAATAGACAGAACAGTATTGTTCATGAACCTTGCAAATGACCCTGCTATTGAACGTATATCTACACCTCGTATGGCGCTTACTGCTGCTGAATATCTGGCATTTGACTTAGGAATGCAAGTTCTTGTTATAATCACTGATATAACAAACTACGCTGAAGCACTTCGTGAAGTATCTGCAGCGCGTAAGGAAGTTCCCGGACGCCGCGGATATCCCGGATATTTATATACTGACCTTGCAACGATGTACGAACGCGCAGGCAGAAGACTTGACAGCAATGGATCTATTACAATGATACCGATTCTTTCAATGCCAGAAGATGACAAAACACATCCTATTCCTGACTTAACAGGATATATAACAGAAGGTCAGATTATACTTTCACGTGAACTTTATCGTAAAGGTCTTAGACCTCCTATCGATGTTTTGCCTTCACTCTCACGTCTTAAAGACAAAGGTATCGGCAAAGGAAAAACACGTGAAGACCATGCAGGTACAATGAACCAGCTGTTTGCCGCATATGCCAGAGGTAAAGACGCAAAAGAGTTAATGACAATTCTGGGCGAAGCAGCGCTTACAGATGTTGATAAATTGTATGCAAAATTTGCAGATGAATTTGAAAAAAGATACGTATCACAAGGGTATGAAACAGACAGAACAATTGAAGAGACATTAAAGATCGGTTGGGAACTGCTTGCAATTCTGCCCAAGAACGAACTGAAACGTATTAAACCTGAGCATATTGAAATGTATTATGAAGAATTAGATCAAAAATAAAATGGGGGTGGATTAAAAAATGGCGAAATTAGCAGTAAATCCAACCCGTATGGAGCTTACCCGCTTAAAAGTAAGACTTAAAACTGCTCGACGAGGTCATAAATTATTAAAAGACATACGCGATGAATTGATGAAACAATTTTTAGAAATTGTAAGACAAAACCGCGCGTTAAGATTAAGAGTCGAAGCGGCACTTATAAAAGCAGGTAACTGCTTTACAGTGGCTTCTGCCGCCATGTCTCCGGAATTTTTGGAAGAAGCATTGCTTTATCCGAAACAGAGTGTTGCGCTGGATTATAAATATAAAAACATAATGTCAGTTAATGTACCGATATATGAATTTAAAACATCCAACGAAGACGCATCTGAAATATTCCCTTACGGCTTTGCAACAACTTTGGGCGAACTTGATGATGCAGTGCTTGCTCTTTCTGAAATACTGCCTGATTTATTGCAGTTAGCACAGATAGAAAAATCTGTACAATTGCTGTCTCAGGAAATAGAAAAGACGAGACGCAGAGTTAACGCGCTTGAATATGTTATGATTCCGCAGCTTGAAGAAACAATTCGTTATATTGTAATGAAATTAGATGAGAATGAGCGCGGTAATTTGAGCAGACTTATGAAAGTTAAAGACATGATGGTAGCCGAAGCTCGCAAAAAGAATGCTTATTAAAAACAAATAAATAATAAAAAAGCTGTCAGTAAAGGCAGCTTTTTTAATTGGTAAAAATATCCAATAATAAATATTATAAATTTAATTAAAAATATATAAATGAAAAAAATTAAATATATTTCATTTATTTTATTAATTATATATATATTTCTTTTAATGCCTAAATATTGTATTGCAATTGAGAATAAATCATGCAGTATTGACAGTAATGTAATGAACACTGCAATAAGTGCGATGAAAATAAATGCATGTGCGATAAAATCAGGAGAGGATATTATATGCACTGTAAAAGATAAAGCGACAGCGCAAAGTGTTTTAGATGCATTCTATTATAATTATGCAAAATGTAAAAATAATGAAGTATTATTAGAAATTAAATGGAATGAGAAACCTGAAATAGTAAATGTAAAAGAAGATATTTGCAATATATTAAGCAAAGAAGATGCTATTGATATGCTTACATCAGCTGCAAGCGATAATTACACAGAAGTTGCAGCATTGAGCATTGCAGGAGAGACAAAAGCAAATAAAACGATGGCAGTATCATATATAAAATATGTTAAGGAAGCAGAAGCAATAGATTATAATATTATAACAGAAAGCAGCAATACACTATATCAAGATCAAAGACAAATAAAACAAAAAGGCGTTCAAGGCTTAAAAGAAAATATTTATAAAATTGAATATATTAATGACGAAGAACAAAAAAGAGAGTTTATTAAATCTCAGGATCTGATAAAACCTCAAGATGAAATTATTATTAAAGGAACAAAAATAAGGAAACAACCCCAGTATATACTACCCACAAGCGGGTTTGTTAGCAGCATATACGGAGAGCGAAACGGAGAAATGCATTTAGGAATTGATATTGCAGATTCTAAGGATACAATAGTTTATGCGTCAAAAGACGGAACAGTAATGCGGGCGGGATCATATTACGGATACGGCAATTGCATTGATATCAGACATAATGACGGATCTTGGACAAGATATGGGCATTTGGATAAATTTTTAGTTAATGTCGGCGATAAAGTAAATCAAGGTCAGGAAATAGGACTTATGGGGACAACAGGAAACAGCACAGGCTATCATTTGCATTTTGAAATACGATATGGTAATTGGCCGTATGGCAGAACTGTCGATCCAAGTTATTTTTTAGATTTATCAAAATTAAAATATTAAATTATTTAAACTTTAAACATTCACAAGAATGTTGTTTGTAGTAAAAATATTATTTTATTCATATTAATTTTTAGGGTGATTAATATGAATGAGATTTTATGGTTTATAAATGAAAATAATGTAAATATTACTTATAAAAACAAAATCAAATCAGTATTAAATAAGCTGTCATCAAATACTTCTTCTTATAAAAAATATGCTATAAAAAATAAATCGGATAGGCAAATAGGATATGCATGCATATATAAGGAGAGGTATTCAAGTAATAAACAAGAGCAATTTGAGTATTTAAAAGATATTATAATAAAAGCATATGAAGAAACCGGAATAAGATATTTCTCCCTATATGGCTCAGATCCGGAAATAGCAGCATATGTACATAATTATTTTAAAGACTATTATATAAGCGGCGCTGAGTTGATGTGTGAAATATTTTTAATGAATTTAAATAATACATATTTCAGCAATAAAATTTGCTTTGTCATTGACGGATACATAAGCTTACTTAAATATTACAAAATATTTGATTTATTCTGCGAAGCCAGCATTATATGCGATAATGTAAAAGCTTTCGATACCATTACTAAAGAAATTTATTTACAGACAGCGACATCTGTATATTTATCAAACAATCCCGGCATTATCAAGCAATCTGATATTGTTTTTTTTGCATCTGCAAATAAAAATTATATAAAATATCTCAATCCTGATAATATTGTTTTGGATATTATCGATATTATCGGCGATGATTATAAATCTATTAAACTTATAAAGCCTCCTAAATTTATGGATTTTTACGAAAACCGTATTTCCGGAGTGTTTTTAAGTGACATGAAATTAAATGTATCTTGCGCTCAAAGTCTGCTATATGTTTTGAATATAGATTTAAATAAATATGACAGCGAACTTAAGTTAATATAAATTATAAATCTTGACATAAAAATGACACTTAATTATAATGATTAGATAAATTGTTGAGTCGGAAAGGAAAGTGGAAAATCGTGAATAAAGATATTATACTAACCGAAGAAGGATACAATGAAATAAAAAAAGAACTTGATTACTTAAGAGGAGAAGCAAGAAATCAGATTGCCGAAAAAATAAAAACAGCTCGTGAATACGGTGATTTGAGTGAAAATGCTGAATACGAAGAGGCAAAAAATGAACAGGCTTTTTTGGAAGGTAAAATTTTAGAGTTAGAAAGAAAGCTAAGTAATGCTAAGGTTGCCAAGAAATCGAAAAAAGACGGAGTAGTAAACATAGGCAGCAAAGTTAAGGTTTTTGATACTCAATATAATGAAGAGCTTACTTATACAATACTGGGAAGCGGGGAAGGAGACCCCGATAACGGCAAGATTTCAAATGAATCTCCATTAGGAAGCGCTTTGATAGGAAAAAAAGTAGGAGACAATGTAGAATTTTCAACTCCTTCCGGAGTTATTATATTTAATGTCGTTTCTGTAGAGTAGGAGGCACAAATGACAGGACAAAATGAAGAGTATGGCAGCACAGAAGAACTTAATTTATCGGAAATTATAAAAATAAGATACGATAAATTAGATAAATTAAAACAAGGAAACAAAAATCCGTTTGAAATAACGAATTATACTGTAAATAATTCAGCTGCTAATATAAATGCGAATTTTGAAAGTTATGAAGAAAAAGAAGTAAGTATAGCAGGAAGAATAATGGCTAAAAGAGGACAAGGGAAAGTTTCATTTTACGATTTGCTTGACTCTACTGGTCGTATCCAACTGTTTATTAAACAGGATTTGGTTGGAGAAGAAAAATACGAAGAAATAAAAAATTATGATATAGGCGATATTGTCGGGGTTTTAGGAGTTGTATTCAAGACTAAAATGGGACAGATTTCAATAAGAGTATTAAGCGTCTGCATGCTTTGTAAATCTTTAAAAATATTACCGGAGAAATTTCACGGATTAAAAGATCCGGATTTAAGATACAGACAACGTTATATTGATTTGATAGTAAACCCTGAAGTTAAAGAAATTTTTTTGCTGCGTTATAAAATCATAAAATATATAAGAGAATTTATGGACATGCGTGGATTTATAGAAGTTGAAACACCTGTTTTATCTACATTGGCGGGCGGAGCAAACGCAAAGCCGTTTATATCTCATC
>JAAZOI010000224.1 GCA_012797825.1 Eubacteriaceae bacterium
AACAAAAGACTAGCACTCGTAATATCACCTATATATTATTGTTATATACATTTTAAAAACATCAATAAAAGCACGTATATACGTGCTTTTTTAAATTCTTATATGGAGCTACTGAGCGGATTCGAACCGCTGACCTGCTGATTACGAATCAGCTGCTCTACCGACTGAGCCACAGTAGCCTGCGGAAAAATATTATAACTAAATAAATATAAAAAAACAAGAACTTTTTATAAATGCAGCCTTCTTTTCAGTTCCGCGATAATGTTGCCGCCCTGAAAAATAAACAGTGCCGAGAGCGATATTATGCTTACTCCAACACATATAACAGAAGGATAATATACCGTGACAAGCCCTGTAATTATCAGTATTGACGGTATGATGCTGAACAGACATATGAGTATAAGATACGTAACATACTGGCTTATCGGAAGGTTCATAACTTTCGCAAGTATAGTCACCGCCGTCATCATGCCTATGCAAAGGCATGGCAGAATATAATTAAGCGACCAGTTGTTATGAAGGAAAAATAAATCGAGCAGTATTGCCGCAATTAAAATCATTACTGACTGATAGAATATGTTTTTTACTATATTCTGCCGTTTCTGTATACCCACCCATACCGCAACCCAGATGTATATTCCTCCCAGTGAGACAAATGAAGACCAGGCTCCGGTTTTAGGCAGCAGAATATTTACCGCAATTGAAGATACAACCCCTACGATTGTAACAAACAGCAAAATTTTAAAATACAGTTTATACGTATTAAGCGTTGTTGGCACTACTGGGTATATTTCCTCGTCTGCATCATCAGACTGCCTTAATACGTTCTGGCAAAGCGGACACTCACCTCTCTGCCCCGATATTTTTACATTGCATTTTTCGCAGTATAGCATATTTTCTCCTTACACAGTCGGTTGATTGGATTTTATTTCTATTTCAATCCCCATATTTGCAAGAATTTTATAGAAATTTTTCTGAATATTTGTATTCACAAATTTTGATGATATTGTCATCGTAAGCACTCCTTCATATGAGCTTACAACCATTTGAATTTTGCTTGTGCTTAAAACGGCGTCTATGCCTTTTATATACTTTTTGGCAATATCAGGCATCTGCAAAACGCCTAAGTTTGATATTTGCGCTGATGAATTTTGCTGAGCGCTGTGATGAATGGCTTTAAGAGTTATGTCTTTTATAAACAGAGGTGTAATTCTTGAAATGAAATTTTTTTCTGCCCACATAAGCCTGTCAATTTGCTTTTGGAGGCTTTCTTTTGTAAGCTTCATAGACAAATCGCTTTTAACGCTTGCAAGAACACTGTCAAATAATCCGCTTTTGAAAAAATCATTCTCGTCAATATCAGCGTCTAATATGTCAAAGTGATGGCCTGCATGCACAACCGTAAAAAAGTTTCTAGCTGAAAGTGAAGGGAAAAATTTTCTAAGATTTACCGGTATGCTTACAATAACGGGCTTTAATCTTTCCCTTATTTTCATTTCTTTGTATATTGAGCAAATCAAAACGGCGCATATAAACTCGGTAAGAGTAGCGTTGTGTTCCTTTGCTTTTTGTATAACGTCTTTTGCGTTTGCGCTTCCGTGTATTATTAGCATTTGCTGTTCTAAAAATTTATTGCCTTTTATTTGATGAACTTTACCGGTATAAATATCATCAAATCTTTTTTTTACATTCTGCATACTGTAATATTTATCAAAACTGTCGTCAGATTTTTCAAACCTTGACGACTCGCTTACCGCGTCTATTTCATACCCGTGAAAATCCTGTGGATATTTAGTCTTTAGATAATGCATTATAAGATTTTGCATAAATTCATAAGCGCCCGTGCCGTCCGTAAGGCTGTG
>JAAZOI010000225.1 GCA_012797825.1 Eubacteriaceae bacterium
AGGGGTCACTAAGAATTGCCGCGGACGGAAAAGTAATATACACAGACCCGTTTACGATATCAAAGGCAGCAAACGACGCGGATATAATACTTATAACTCACAGGCATTTTGACCACTTGTCTGTAGACGATATAGAAAAAGTTATATGCGAAAAAACTGTAATAGCCGCTCCGGCTGATTGCGTTGATGAAATAAGAGAAAATTTTAATAATGAGATTATAACGGTAAGCCCCGGTGAAGAATATATAATAAACGATATGAAAATCCAAACTGTAAGGGCTTATAACATAATAAAAAAGCAGTGCCATCCTAAAGGCAACGACTGGCTCGGGTACGTGATTTACACATCCGACGTTGTATATTATTACACGGGCGACACGGAAAAAATTCCCGAAATGAACGCGCTTGACGTTGACGTAATATTCCTTCCTTTGGGACAAACCTATACTATGGGCAGTATTTCCGAGGCGGCGGACGCGGCGAAAGCCACAGGCGCGAAAAAAGCCGTTCCAGTTCATTACGGCACATATGAGGGAACAGAGCAAGACGTGCTTACGCTTAAAATACTGCTTGAGCCTGATGTTGAGGTAGTAGTGCTTCCAAGGTGCGAATAATTAATGCGCGAGTTTTTAATTAAGTGCTTACGTGAGCTTGATATAGCTCTTTCGCAGGAAAAAATTGATAAACTTATAAATTATATGCAGCTTGTTATTATGAAAAACAAGCTGCATAATCTTACGTCAATTACGGATGAAAACGAATTTATTATTAAGCATATCTCAGACAGCCTTACAATAGCTAAATATATACCCGATGAAAAAGTAAAATACATTGATATAGGCTCGGGCGCGGGTTTTCCCGCCGTGCCTATAAAAATCGCGAAAGACAATCTCGAGATGACAATAGTCGATGCCACAAAAAAGAAAACGGATTTTATAACAGAATCTATGCGGCGTCTTAATCTGTGGCAAAATACTTTTGTAATATGCGCGCGGGCGGAAGAACTTGCGCGCAGTGATACGCACAGAGAAAAGTATGACATAGTCTCGGCAAGAGCAGTAGCGCCTCTTTCCGTACTTTGCGAACTTTGCGTGCCTTTTGTGCGCCCCGGCGGCATATTCATAGCCATGAAGGGAAAAGAAGAAGAAAATGCGGACAGTGCGATTAAAAAAACGGGCGCCCAGGTTATAGATAAGTCTCACTTAATTCTTCCGTTTTCCGATTATGAAAGAAATATAATAATTATAAAGAAAATAAAACCCACACCCGATATATACCCGAGAATTTATTCGGCGATAAAAAACCGCCCTTTATAAAAATATATAAACCGTAATATTTATAATAAAAAATTATAATATTTTTAAGATTTTATGATATAATATAAACATCGGCATTATAAGCCAAATGTACGTATTGAATTAAATAAAAAAACTGCTGTTTTATATAGGCCAGATCTGTATAAAATATTTATTTTATTTTACTGCAAACGGAGAATTTATGAGATATATGGCACTCGATGTGGGGGACGTGCGCATCGGAGTCGCGATAAGCGACGAGCTGGGAAGCACAAGCCTTCCGCACAGCGTAATTGAGCGTACTAATGATGCGGAAGTTTTAAATAAAGTTACCGAAATTATAAACAAGTATAAAGTTGACGTTTTGGTAGTCGGAAACCCCATTAATTTGGACGGAACAACCGGCGCGAGGAGCAAAAAAACCGAACAGTTTTACAACTACATAAAAAAGAGGATAAATATTAAGTCTTTGATGTTTGACGAAAGGCTTACTACTCTTGCGGCGCAGAGAATACTTCTTGACGCGGACGTGTCCCGTAAAAAGCGAAAAGAAGTAATTGACAAACTTGCGGCGCAGCAGATTTTATACTCTTATATAGAATATACAAAAAAGGAGAGAAATTAAATGGATGAAAATAAAAAAATAGTATTGTTAAACGAAGAAGGAAAAGAAGAAGAGTTTATCGTGCTGGATGTGCTTGAAATTGAAGAGGTTGAATATGTAATAGCAAATCCGGTTGCCGATATGGAATACAGCGTAGTATTCAGAATAGATAATGAAAACGGAGAAGAAGTACTCACTTTAGTTGACGATGATGAAGAACTTGAAACAGTAAGCGACGCTTATTTTGAACA
>JAAZOI010000226.1 GCA_012797825.1 Eubacteriaceae bacterium
CCTGTTTTTTCTTTGTACATTTTTGCAAAATCAACAACTATCTGAGATTTATCCTGAGAAGAATAATGATTTGAGAAGAATACATTATTTAAGTTTTTGTTGCCTGCGATATCGTTTAATCTGGAATCGTCATAACCATCGGCGCCGCAGATAGGAACATTAATGCCCATTGCTCTTGCTTGTTTGATTATAAGACCCGCTTCTTCGTAATATGCAGGAAGGAAAATCACGTCAAAATCTTTACCTTTAATTTTTGTCAGTATTGCTGAAAAGTCTTTGTCGCCTGCGGTGAAGTTTTCTTCAGAAGTTATTGCTCCGCCATTTTTTGTATATGTTGTCTTAAATGTTGAAGCAAGACCCATTGAATAGTCATTGCTATTATCTGATAAAATTATTGCCTTTTTGAGTTTTAAATCGTTATATACAAAATTCGCCATAACGTTGCCTTGGAAAGAATCGTTATAGCAAGTTCTGAATACATAAGCGTTAACTTTTCCGTTTGAAACAGTTACATCATCAGATGTGCCCGAGCATGTAATTACAGGAACTTTGTACTGGTCGGATACTGTAACAGTTGCTTTTGTCGCGCCGGATGTTGCCGGTCCGAGTATTGCAAGAACTTTATCCTGCGTTGCAAGTCTTGTTGCAACAGTTTTGGATTCGTTGTTATCCGATTTGTTGTCAACCTTTACAAGTTCTACTTTCTTTCCGTTAATGCCGCCTGCTGCGTTGATTTCGTCAACAGCAAGCTGGATGCCTTCCATAGTCATCTGACCGTATTGAGCAACGGCACCGCTTAATTCATAGTTACATCCGATAACTATTTTTTCCGGTTCTTTGTAGCTGGAAGAACTACCGCAACCTGCAAAAGCTACAAGTACAAAAGCCGCTACAAGAAGTAATGTAATAAGTTTTTTTGCTTTCATTAATAATTTCCCTCCAATATAAATTTGCTATCAATTCTATAACTTTTATATTAAATATTCAAGTAAAATTTTATAAAAAATCTGAATATTTAGAAATATTTATTTGAGTGATATTCTCCGACTTCAAAACAATATTATTTTAATGTTTATTTTTTTTTTGTTATATTATATAATTATAAAATATTTATAAAACAGAAGTGGATATTTATGAATTTTCAGCAAAAGAAATCCCAACAAATATATATAGAAGTAAGAAATAAGCTTTTGCATATTTATGATATTTTCGGCTATGAAGAGCTGCGTCTGCCGCTTTTTGAAAAATACGAGAAATATATAGAATATAAAGCGGTAAGCGAAGAGAGCTTGCTTAAATTAATAGACCGCAGCGGAAATATTTTAGTAATACGCCCCGATGCGACGTTTCATGTTTTAAAAACAATACAAAATATGGACGGAGTGTTCAACCGATGCTGCTATATGACAAACGTTTTCCGTTTCCGCGAAAATAATTTTGAGAAAAATGATGTGCTGCAAAGCGGAATCGAACTTTTTGACTCCTCTTCGCCTTACGCGGATGCCGAAGTAATAACCGTTGCTATAGAAAGTTTAAAAACTCTTGGAATTGAAAACATACATATAGACCTCGGTCACTCGCAGTTTGTGCACGCTTTCCTAAAACACATAGGCATACGTTCCGATGCTGATATAGCATACTACCACAAGCTTCTTGACAATAAAAATATAGTAGAGCTAAACAATTCGCTTCAAAATGCCGAAATTGATAAAAAATACATATCCAAGATATATGACCTTGCTATGCTTTTCGGAGATTATGACGATGTTATGAATAAAGCGGCAAATATATGCGCTAATGCAAAAATGGAGCAGAATTTAGTTGAAATAAGCAATATATTTACAGCGCTGAAATCTTACGGCGCAGATAAATACGTTCATCTTGATCTAGGTTTTTCCAACCCTATGAATTATTATTCAGGCATAATATTTAAAGGCTATGTTAACAGCCACGGAGAGACGGTGCTAAGCGGCGGCAGGTACGATAATCTTGCTCAGACTTTTGCTAACCGCTCATCCGCCTGCGGGTTTGGACAAAACATTGATGTTACAATAGATATAATGCTCAAAAAACAGCAGCTGGAAAAAAGCGATAATAAAACTATATACATAACCGGCTCGCACGAGCAAAATAAAGCGTTGATAGCATCTGTTTTACGAAGCAGAAATGTAAAATGCATTGTTGATTTAAATTGTGATTACAAAGACAATAATAATAAATTTATAATAATAAACGTAGGCAGCAATAATACCGAAGTAAAAATTAATAATCAAACTAAAATTTATGATACAGATGATATTATCGCAAATAAAGGTGCTCAGATATGTTAAGGATAGCCGTTGCCAAAGGCAGAACCGCAAAAGAAGTTATAAATCTCTTTTCATCCTGCGGCATACATTTTGATGAATACGAAACGTCCCGCAAGCTTATACTTAAAAGCCGCGATAAAAATATTGAGCTCATTTTAGTAAAGCCGATAGACACTCCGATATACGTTGAAAGCGGAGCTGCCGACTGCGGAATAGCGGGATATGATATACTTTTGGAAAACGAGGCGAATGTGCATATTCTTATGAATTTGAATGTTTCAAAATGCAAAATGTGCGTAGCCGCTAAAAAAGACATATCGCTTGAAAATAAAAAATTTTTAACTGTTGCCACAAAATTTCCAAATATAGCTAAAAAGCATTTTGAAAAAACAGGTATTGAATGTAAAATTATTCATTTAAGCGGAGCAATAGAGCTTGCTCCCCTGCTTAATATGTCAGATGTAATAGTAGACATTGTGCAGACGGGAAAAACGCTTGCAGAAAACGGTCTTGAAATAAAAGAAATAATAATAAACAATATATGCGCGTGCTTTATTGCAAACAAAGTAAGCCTAAAGACTAATTATCCCGAAATTGATAACCTTATGATAAAACTTTTACACGCTGATAAGGAACTTAATATACCTGTATGAAAACAATTATTATAGATGATAAAAATATAAAAAACGAACTTGCCGCCCTGCGATACAAAAGCGAAGAAAAGTTTTCTGATATAGAAAAAAATGTTGCCGAAATTATTAATAATGTTAAAGAGTTAGGCGACGCCGCTTTGCGCGATTATACACTGAAATTTGATAAAGCGAAAATAGATAATTTTAAGGTAACAGATGAAGAAATTAACTCCGCTTTATCAAATGTATCAATAGATATTATAGAAATTTTGCGCAAAGCTGCCGAAAACATAAGGCAGTTTCATATTTTACAGCTGCCGAAAAATATAAGCCTAAAAAAAGACGGGCTTGAGCTGAATCAAATATTTACGCCTATAGAACGTGTAGGGGTTTATGTACCGGGTGGCAATACAGTATACCCTTCCACAGTTTTAATGAATGTAATACCCGCAAAAATAGCGGGAGTTAGTAATATAAGCATAGCAACCCCGCCCGCTCATGACGGCAAAGTAAATGATTTGATACTCGCCGCGGCGCATATAAGCGGAGCGGATACAATATATAAAGCAGGCGGCGTGCAGGCAATAGCCGCTTTGGCTTACGGAACGGAAAGTATAGAAAAAGTTTATAAGATCACGGGCCCCGGTAACGCTTATGTAGCCGAAGCCAAAAAGCAGGTTTTCGGGCAAGTTGATATTGACATGATAGCAGGCCCAAGCGAAATTCTAATAATTGCCGATGAAGACGCAAACACCGAATACATAGCCGCCGATTTGCTTTCACAGGCGGAGCATGACGTGCAGGCGGCAAGCATACTTGTATGCCTGTCGGAAAACACGGCAAATAAAGTGCAAAATGAAATAAGTAAGCAATTAAATAATACGCCTAACGGCATAAGAGCCAAAACCGCGCTTGACAACAATGGAATAATATTTATTGTAGAAGACTTAAATAAGGCATTTGAGATATCAAACGAAATAGCCCCCGAGCATTTGGAGCTTTTGATTACTAGCCCCTGCGATTATTTGGATAAAGTAAAGAACGCGGGAAGCATATTTGTCGGGCAGTATTCACCCGAACCGGTCGGCGATTATTTTGTGGGCGTAAACCATACAATACCCACGTGCGGCAAGGCTAAGTTTGCTTCTCCCTTAGGCACAATGGATTTTATAAAGCATTCAAACATTATTCATTACAGCAAAACAGGCTTTTTAAAAGATCAAGCTGACATTAAGACTTTTGCCGAAGCGGAAAACTTTTACTTTCACGCAAATTCAATAGCTCGGAGAAAATAATATGATAGATAATTTAGTAAATAAAAATATAAAAGACTTTGAAAATTATACAGCGGTAAGCAATACCGATGAAGTAATTTTAAACGCCAACGAAAACGCCGTTGACATTTTTAAAAATAATCTGATAGAAAAGTTCCATAAAAAAATAGACGAGCTTAATTTTAACCGTTATCCCGACAGCGACAGCTATAAACTAAGAAGTCTATTTGCTTCTTATGTAGATGCGGATATTGATGAAACAATAGTAGGCGTCGGATGCGATGAAATAATAAATAATATATTGGACGCTTTTGTGGAAAAAGACGAATACACAATGAGCATAGAGCCTACTTTTTCTATGTACAGCGTATTTACGGCAGTTGCGGGCGGTCGTTACGCCTCTATTCCGTGCGGCGCGGATTTTGTGCCCGATATTGATAAAATAATTAATTCGGTAAATGAACACAACGCAAAAGTGCTGTTTTTGTGCAGCCCCAATAACCCCACAGGCTATACTTACAGCAAAGAACAGCTTATTAAAATTATTGAAAATACGCATTGCATAATAGTGCTTGACGAAGTGTATTCCGATTTTGCGGATGCGCAGTATCTTTCTTTGTATAAAACATACGACAGAGTAATAGTGCTTCGCACTATGTCAAAAGCATTTTCTCTTGCTGGAGCAAGGGTAGGTTTTGCCGTTGCCCAAAAAAGCACTATGCAATATTTATATAAAGTTAAAGTGCCTTATAATTTAAATATTCTCTCTCAAGCCGCGGCGGAGCTTATGCTCGAAAACCCGTCTGTTATGAAAGAATATTTAAAAATTACAATAAAAAACAGAAATGAACTTATAGCTAAATTAAAACAATTCAGTCAGATAAACGTCTATGACTCCAAATCAAATTTTATACTTATAAAACCTGATAACTATGACAAAGTAGTTAAAACAGCGGCGGAGCATAAAATATCTTTTAAATATTATTCAAGTAAGACTTTATCAGACCATATAAGAATATCTGTAGGCACTAAAGAAGAAAACGAAAAAGTAATTATGTTATTTTCGGAGGTATATAAAAAATGAGAAACTGCGAGCTTATGAGAAAAACTAAAGAAACCGACGTGTATCTTGCGCTTGAACTTGACGGTAAAAAAAGCGGCGAAATAAACACTCCCGTAGGATTTTTCAACCACATGCTCGAGCTGTTTCGCAACCACTCGGGCTTTGATTTTACTGTAATAGCCTCAGGCGACGTGGAAGTTGACTTTCACCATATCACGGAAGATATAGGCATACTTTTAGGCCAGGCGTTTAACAATTGCCTAAAAGACAAAAAAGGCATTACCCGCTATGCAAGCATAACCCTTCCAATGGACGAATCGCTTGTGCTTGCCTCGGTAGATATAAGCGGCAGGCCTTACCTTGCATATGACGTGGAATATCCCACACCAGCGATAAACAATTTTGACATGCAGCTTATTGAGGAATTTTTATACGCGTTTGCATCCAACGCCAAAATTACTCTGCATATCAAAAAACTGTCAGGCACAAACTCGCATCATATAGCGGAAGCTGTTTTTAAATCGCTTGCGTACGTGCTTAAAAAAGCTGTATCGATAGATAAAAATAACATTGACGATATTCCCTCAACTAAAGGTGTTTTATAAATGATTGGTATAATTGACTACAAGATAGGAAATCTTGCGAATGTAAAAAACGCAATTCAAAAGCTCGGTTATGAAGCCGTTATAAGCGATGATATTAACGTTTTAGGCAAATGCGCTTCTCTTATCTTACCCGGCGTCGGCGCGTTTGAAGACGGCATAAAAGCTTTGCATGAATATAAAATGGTTGATTTTTTAAACGATTGGGTAGACAAAGGCAAATATCTTCTCGGGATATGCCTCGGAATGCAGCTTTTGTTTGATAAAAGCTACGAAAACGGCGTCTGGGACGGTCTATCCTATATTAAAGGCGACATAGTGCTGTTTGAGACAAAACTCAAAGTTCCTCATATGGGCTGGAACAGCCTTATGCTTAATAAAAATGATGAAATAGCCAATGGAATACACGACGGCGATTATGTGTATTTTGTTCATTCTTACTACGCAAAAACATCGGACTTTAACGATGTTGTATTGTATTCTGAATACGAAGTCCCCTTCCCTGCCGTTGTGCGCAAAGGAAACGTCATAGGAATGCAGTTCCATCCCGAAAAAAGCTCCGATGTCGGAAGAATACTTTTAAAAAATTATCTGGAGATGAGTAAATGCTGATATTTCCCGCAATTGATATAATTTCAGGCCGCTGCGTACGCCTTACTCAGGGCGATTACGGAAAAGAAAAAAAATACGATATCACCCCTATGCAGGCTGCGCAGAATTACAAAGCTGACGGAGCCGAATACCTTCACGTTGTGGATCTTGACGCCGCGCTTAGGGGAAGTTCGGAAAACTTTGATGTAATATGCGATCTTGCCAAAAACTCGGGCTTATACGTTCAGACAGGCGGCGGAATAAGAAACCTTAATATAATTGAAAGATA